>NZ_VYQA01000026.1:0-42102 GCF_008710165.1 Sphingobium limneticum
GCACCGCTACATGCAGATCGAGGGCATGGCCGCCCTTGCCACACCAATGATCGAGGAGGCACAGCCGCTACAGATTACACCCAAGGCCGCCTGAAAATGCAGCCCAGTGGCCACACCCGATTTTACACCACATTGACGGACGCGACCCTCCTCATCCCGACATTATCGATGAAAAATTCGATTGGGACGACAATTTCCATCCTGTCCGGGCGATCGTCCGGAATAGGGGGCAATGGTTGCGCACAGCGCACCGTATCGAGTGCGGCGCGGTCCAATATGCTTGAACCGGACGAATTGAGCACCCGCAGAGAAAGCAGTTGGCCTGCCCGGTTCATACGGAAAAGGACTTGAGCCACGCCTTGGCGACCTGACGCACGCGCTGCGGCAGGATAGCGGCGATGTTTTTCGAGATGGGCCAGAAGGATATCCTCCCAACTCGCTTTCCTGTCGGTCGAGGCTTGCGGTGCCGGGGGAGCCGGCAACGACTTGGGAGCGGAGGTTTCGAGAACCGCTTCCTTGGCTTGCGCGGATTCGGATGATTTCCTAGCAGGTTCTACCGGCTGCGCTTGCCGCGGGAGAAGCATCGGCGGGATTTCGACCTGCGTTTTTTCCGTGGGGGCCTGTTGGCGCTGTTCGACCTTGCGGGCGCCGTCCGGCACCTCTTTGGGAGGTTCCGCAGGCGCTTTAAGGCTTTCCAGACGAAATAGAGCAGGAACTGGCGGGGGCCTGTTAGGCGCGAGATCGTGCCGAGTGACCAGCGTTGCGCATCCTATGCAGAGGAGGAT
The DNA here is from genome assembly GCF_008710165.1 of Sphingobium limneticum. NCBI lineage: Bacteria > Pseudomonadati > Pseudomonadota > Alphaproteobacteria > Sphingomonadales > Sphingobiaceae > Sphingobium > Sphingobium limneticum. The sequence goes on from NZ_VYQA01000026.1 coordinate 786, forward strand.
CAAGGCAATGCCGGACACACCAGACAGGCGCGTTCGCCAGTCCAGCGGCTGATCGCAATATCGCGTGGGCGATTGGCTCGTCACACATCTCGGGGACGCGGGCCATGGCTCTGGCCGTCGGTCCGTGCCATATTCTCTTTGCCGCGCGGAATGGCCGATATGTCGGCTCATTGCCCTTTTCTCGGCTCGGGCCGGCGCACGATCCAGCTCAGCCATAGCAGCAGGATGGCGGCGACACCGGCTGCCAACGGCCAATCCGGCCGGACATGCAGCCAAAAGAGAGCGAAGCCCGCGGTCATACCCATCGCCGCCGCCACTTTCGCCGCATCAAATGTGCCCCAGCATGCTACTGGCCATGCGGCTATCTGCCTGAGACTGGTTCCACCGAAAGCGGGTTTGTGTAGCCTATCGGCCAGTAGTGGAGCGATCCATGGCCTCTTCACCCGATCGGATCGAAGCGTCCACGTCATTTTGTCCGCCGGCTCCGTATCCGCTTGCCCGCACAAACAATTTTTCTGTTCAAACCTTCAAAATCTGCTGGGTAGACCATGACACGCTATGACAGTGGCCATGGTCCACCGCATCGTGAAGATTATTTGTGGCGCATTTCCCGCGCCTGTCGGCATCGCTTTCATCAATCGTGGCGAGCGAAATCCACTGCCGTTGCGGCTGTGCACTAGGCCCTCCCCTTCAATGCAGCGCGAGGACTACCACGCTATGCGGCGGCAAGGTTACCGATAGGCCATCGGGCGAAACTGTCGCGCCGCCAAACGCCACTGGGCGCACGACGTCCGGCGACCCGAAATCATTATGCGACTGGATATCGGGCGCTGTGAGAATACGTCCATCCACGCTGGCGGCTTGCACACCTTCGAGTTTAGCCGTCACGGTCGCAGATCGGTTGGGATCGGTGTTGGTCAGGGAAATATATACCTGCCCCGCCTTGCTCCGCGCCGCCGCTGCGCTGACCGCCGGGACGGTCCATTGATCCTTGTTATACCAGGGGGATTTCAGGTCCAGCGGCAGGAAGGTCGCGTCCTGAAATGGCTTATACATTTCGAACACGTGATAGGTCGGGGTCAGCACCATTTTATCATCCTTCGTCAAGATCATAGCCTGAAGGACGTTGATCATCTGGGCGATGTTGGTCATGCGCACCCGGTCGGCGTGACGGGCGAACAGGTTGATGTTGAGCGCGGCGATGATCGCGTCGCGCATGCTGTTCTGCTGATAGAGGAAACCCGGATTGGTGCCCGGTTCCACATCGGTCCAGATGCCCCATTCGTCGACCGCCAGATTGACCCGTTTTTCCGGGTCATATTTATCCATGATCGCGCCATGCTTTGCCAGCAGCTCTTCCATGACCATCGTGCTGACAAGGGTGCGGGCATAGTCGGTTTCGGTGAAATCGGTGGCAGATCCCTTCACCTTCCCGCGAGTGGGATGGGTGTAATAATGCAGGCCGACGCCGTCGATGGACTTGCCCGCGACGCGCATCATCACATCGGTCCAGTCATAGTCGCGGCTATTGGCGCCGCTCGCGATCTTTAGGATTTTGGTGCCGCGTGGCGACTTGACGAAGGTCGCATAGCGGCGGGTGACGTCGGCGGCATATTCAGCGCGCATATTGCCGCCGCAACCCCAGAGTTCGTTGCCGATGCCGACATAGGGCAGCTTCCACGGTTGCTTGCGGCCGTTCTTCGCCCGCTCGTCCGCCAGCGTGCCGGCCGGGGCGGTCATATATTCGACCCATTCGGCCATTTCCGCCGGCGTGCCGTTGCCCACATTGCCCGACACATAGGCTTCCGCCCCGATCAATTCGGCAAAGTCCATAAATTCATGGGTGCCAAAACTGTTGGGTTCGGTCACGCCGCCCCAATGGGTGTTGATCTTGGTCGGGCGCTGGTTGCGCGGGCCGATCCCTTCGCGCCAGTGATATTCGTCGGCGAAACAGCCGCCGGGCCAGCGCACCAGCGGCACGGCCAGCGCCTTGAGCGCGGCCACCACATCGTTGCGATAGCCACGCGTGTTGGGGATTTTCGACCCCGGCCCGACCCACAGGCCGCCATAGATGCCATAGCCCAGATGTTCGGCGAACTGGCTGAAGATGCGGCGGTCGATCGTCGCGCCGGGTTTGTCCGCGTGCAGCGTGGCGCTCGCCATCAACGCGGTTGCGGCAGGAACGCTGTCCTGCGCAGCGACAGGGGATAGCGGCGACAGGAGGGTCGCCGCGAACAACGAGATGGACAGTATTATGCGCTTTTCCATATCACCCTATCCCTTTGATATTTATCTATAATATTGAATTTTCAGACTTTTCTGAGTGGTTCGACGATCGCGGCGATATCGCGTTGCCCCTCCCCCGCGCCGTCCGCATCCAGGAAGCGTTGCCGCGCCGCCTGCGCAATGGATGGGCGGATGCCCACGTCCGACAGCGCCTGCGCCGCATAGCCCAGATCCTTCGCCATCAGCGGCACGAGGAAATGGGGCGCATAGTCGCGGTCGAGCATGCGGCGGCCAACGCCCTTCACCATCGGGCTGGCAGGCGCCCCGTCGAACAGGATGGAGACGGCCTGTTCGACGTCGAGGCCATGTTTTTCGAACAGGGCGATGGCCTCGGCAAGGCTGGCGGCCTGCACGCCGCACAGGAAATTATTGGCGAGCTTCACCGTCGCCGCGCTGCCGACCGGGCCGAGATGGACCAGCGCGCTGCCCATCGCGTCGAAGGCCGGACGGGCGGTGGCGATGCTGTCCGCTTCGCCGCCGACCAGAAAGCGCAGCGTTCCCTGCGCTGCCTGATCGCGACTGCCGGTGACGGGCGCTTCCAGAAAGCCGACGCCCTGCGCGGCGGCCTGCCGCGCAAGGTCAAACACCCAGTCGCCGGTCAGGGTGCTGGATTCGATCGCGATCGCGCCGGGCGCCATCGCCGCCAGCGCGCCGTTTTCGCCGGTCCAGACGTTGCGCGACACGTCGTCGTCCGCCAGCATGGCAACGACGACGTCCGCGCCCGTCGCGGCATCAGCGGGGGTCGCGGCGATCCGTGCGCCCGCTTGCCCCAACGCCGTCGCCTTGTCCGTGCTGCGGTTCCATACCGTCACGTCGAACCCGGCCGCCAGCAACTGGCGCGCCATGCCGCCGCCCATCAGGCCAAGGCCCAGAACCGCTATTTTCCTGTTCGTCATCCGATCACCTTGAAGCGAGAGAGAGCGGCCTCGTCGATTTCGAGGCCCAGTCCGGGCAGATTGTCGTCCAGATCGATATGGCCGTCTACCGCCTGCGGTTCGCCCTTGAAGATGTACCAGAAAAGTTCGTTGCCGACTTCCACATCGACCATCGGGAAATATTCGGCGATGGGGCTGTTCAGGCTGGCCATGACGACATGGTAATTGTGCATTTGCCCGGCATGGGGGACGACGGGAATGGAATAGGCTTCGGCCAGCGACTGAATTTTCCGGGCGGCGGTGATGCCGCCGACGCGGTTGGTGTCGAACTGGAAATAGTCGAGCGATTTCGCCTCTATCATCTGGCGGAAGCCATAGCTGGTAAATTCATGCTCGCCCGCCGCGATCGGCGTGGTGCCGAACCGGCGCAGCTCATGATAGCCGTTAATGTCGTCAGGGATGATCGCTTCTTCCAGCCAGCGCAGGTTGAACGGTTCGATCAGGCGCATCATGCGTTTGGCATAGTCGAGGCTCCAGCCCATATAGGCGTCGGCCATGATGTCGATTTCGTCACCCACGGTTTCGCGCACGGTGCGGATCAGTTCGACATTGCGGGCCATGCCCGCCGCGCCGTCGATCGGCCCCCAGCCAAAACGCAGTTTCATCGCCTTATAACCCTGCGCCTTGTAGGCGGCGGCTTCCTGCGCCAGTTCGTCCAGCGGGATCGAATAGAGGCGGCTGGCATAGACCGGGATCTTCGCCTTGGTCCGGCCGCCCAGCAGGCGGAAGACGGGCTGTTTCGCGGCCTTCCCCATCAGGTCCCAGATCGCGATGTCGAGCGCGGAGATGGCGACCAGCGCCACGCCCTTGCGCCCGAAGGCCATCGTCTTGCGGTACATATGCTGCCACAGAAACTCGCTATCCCAAGGGTCCTGACCGATCAGCAGGGGGCTGAGATACTGGTCGATGAGCTGTTTGGTGACGAGAGGCGCCAGCGCGGCATTGCCGATGCCGACCAGCCCGGCGTCGGTGAAGATTTCGACGATCAGCCAGCCGTGAAAGGTGAAGGTGCCCATTGTTTCGGGCGACAGCATCGGCGACACCAGATCCATGGGATTGGTGCAGAAATGCGGCGGCAGCGGTACGGTTTCGCCTTCCCACTGAACGACGCGGGTGCGGATTTCGGTGATTTTCAAGGAACGGCCTTTCGAATGAAGGTGAGTTGTGAAATGCGGGGGATGCAAAGGCAGATCAGCCCGAAGGCGATCAGGTGCAGCGTCGCGGCCAGCGTCAGTACCGGCGTGTAGCCAAGCCCGGCGTCGAGCGCCCAGCCTGCCGCCTGCCCCATGACGATGCCGCCGAACGCGCCGCCAAGGCCGACGAGGCCAGCCAGACGGCCGAGCGCGCTCCGCGGGGCAAGGTCGGTCGGCAGGGTCATCACGAGGGTGGACCAGCTTTGCTGCCCGAAGAAGGCGAGGCTGAAGATCGTAATGACCGCTGCGACCGAAGCCGCCGACGGTGCGAGCATGACCCAAGGCATGCAGGCAGCGCTCAAACCCAGCGCAATCTTGCGCGCGGCGTCGACGGATCGGCCGGTGGAGAGCAGTCGGCTGGAAAGCCAACCGCCGCACAGGCTGCCCACGCCCGATGCGGCATAGGGTATCCAGCCGATGGTCGCGGCCTGTTTCAGGTCGAAGCCATGCGCTTCGAACAGATATTTGGGCAGCCAGAAGAGGTAGAAATACCAGGCCCCGTCGCTCATGAACTTGGCGGCGACAAGGCCGCGCACTTCGCGGCGGGACAGGAGCATGGCGATGGTCGGAGCCGGTCCTGCATCCGCTTCGCCATGGGCCTGTTCATGCGGGGGCGTGCGATAGGTCAGGAACCACCAGAGCGCCCAGAGCAGGCCGAACCCGCCGGTGATGAAGAAGACCCAGCGCCAGCTGGCCAGGTCGAACCAGTGACCATAGGCAAGGATGCCCGCGATCAGCGGCGGCGCGATGACTGCGCCCACCGCCGTCCCGGCATTGACAAGGCCCATGGCGGCGGCGCGGCGCTGCGGCGGGAACCATTCGGCAATGGCGCGGGTGGCCGCCGGAAAGCCGCCGCCCTCCCCCACGCCCAACAGGAGTCGGCTGACCACCAGCGCGGCGATGCCGCCCGCCACGCCATGGCTGGCGCAGGCGAGCGACCAGAAGATCATGATGGCCAGAAAACCACGCCGGGTGCCCACCCGATCCAGCAGCCAGCCGCCACCCAGATACATGAGGCCATAGGTGGCGAGGAATGCGGAATCGAGGAAGGCCTTGGTCTGGTTGCCGATCGGGATGTCGGCCTCAATATATTTGATCGCCCAGGGCAGGGTCTGGCGATCGAGATAGCTGATGGCGATGGCGACGGTGATCATCGCCGCGATCGCCCAGCGCCCCGCGTAAAGCCGCGCCCCTGCCGATGTCATGGCCTCCATTTTTTGCCCTTACTGACCGTCGAGGACGATCAGGGCGACGCCCTGACGCGGCAGGCGCAGGTCGATGCTGGCGCCGCCGCGCTGGCCTGTCGCTATCGACAGGGTTTCCGCGTGCATGACCGATGCGGCTTCCAGCTGCTTATATTGGTCCTGATCGGGCGATTGGGGCGAACCCATTTTTTTCCAGGCGCTAAAGGCGTTGGCATGATCGCCATCGACCCGCCACAGCTTGGCCTGTGCAGGCTTGCCCTTGATGCCGTTCAGGCTGAGCTTGATCTGGGCATCCGGCCCGGCGACGTCGTCGTCATGATAATGCCAGACGAGCAGTGCGACCTTGCCATCGGCGGTGCGGGTGGCGATGGAGCCGATATCGGCATCCCCCTGCACGCCATTCTTCATCAGCGTGTCGAGCGGCACCTGCGCAGTGTTCGTGGTCGCCAGCTTCGTTTCGCCCAATTGCGCGAACAAGCGGAAAACGTTCAGCACCGGCAGATCGACGCCGTTGGTCGATAGCTGACGATAGCCTGCGAACCAGGGCTGGTCCTCAAATTCGAAAGACCAGGACACGACACCTTCCAGATTGACCTTCCGCTTTTCGGCCAGTTCCCAGATGCGCGCGAAGCTGGCGGCGGTGTAGCTGCTATACATGGTGCCGTTGCGGTAGGCGTTGGCCGGCCCCGGACAGGCGGCGCAGCCCTCGGGGTCGCTTTCACCGATCACGACCGGCTTGCTTGCGAGCGAGGGGATCGACAGGACTTTGGTAAAGCCGCCATCGGTTTCGCGCAGATGGGTGGCGATGCCCATGCGGACATGACCGTCGACGAAGGTCGGCTTGCCCTTGGCGTGGAAGGACAGGAAATCGGTCGGCGTACCGGTCTGGCCGGTCGCATAATTTTTGCCGGAGGAAACGTGCTTCAGGAAGCCGTCCATGAAGGTGCCGCCCGGCCCGGCGACGTCCGGTCCACCGACGCGCGCGGTCGGCAACGCCTTGCGCACGGCGGCGATGGCATAATCATGCAGCTTGTAGAATTCTTCCGGACTGGCGGTCCAGTAGAAGGGCGAGTTCGGCTCGTTCCAGACCTCGAAATACCATTTTTCGACTTCGGCCCGGCCATAGCGTTCGATATTGTGGAGCGTCCATTGATGGATCAGCTCCGCCCATTTTTCATAATCCTTGGGCGGATAGGTCCAGCCGGTGGCGATCAGATTATAGGCGAAGCCGGGGCGCCAGCTATGGCGATAAGGTGTACCCGCCGTGGCATTGGCCATCGCTTCGGGGGTGAAGCCGATCTGGAGATAGGGACGGATGCCCTCCGCCAGATAGGCGTCGAGGATGCCATCGACGATAGCCCAGTTATAGACCGGCTTGCCGTCCTTGGTTTCGGTATAGGCGTTGGTGCTGCCCCATTTGAAGGCGGCGGTGCCATCCCCACTGCTCAGCAGGTTGTGAGCGCGGAAATAGACCTGGCCCTTCTTCAGTTCGCCCAGTTCCACGAGCAATTTGCGGCCGTCCTTCATCGTCGCATAATTGGGCTCGTCCGCACCGAAGAAGCGCCAGACCGGCGGCAGTTTGCCCACCGCCTTGGCTGCGTCCACGCCGATCGCGACCTGCTTTGCGTCCTGCGCTTCAGCGCCTAATGGCAGCGCCATCAGCACGGACAGTGAAGCGATCACCCTCGAAATCGTCATATGGTATCCTCTCGATAGGAACATTAGATCTTCGCCCGGAACCCGACGGCGAACGTGCGCGTGTAGAGAACGGTATCGCGCGGGTAGAGGCCTGGGTCGTTGAACGAGGTCTGGTAGAGATTCTTCAATATGTTGGTCGCGTCGGCGACGATGGTGAAGTTGGGATTGATCTCATAAGAGACGGACAGGTCAAGATTGCTGATCTGCCCATTGGTGATGAAGTTGGGATTGACGCCGGTAAAATGCAGCCCGGCATTATAGGTGTCGCGCCAGACATAGGAGGCGCGGGCGGAGAAGCCGCCCTTTTCATAAATGAACGTGCCGGTCGCGGAATATTTGGACACATTCTGGAACGGAATGTCCATATAGCCGGTGACGCCGGGCAGTGGCGAGAGCGCCTTGTTCTTTCCGTCGATATAGGTGCCGTTGGCGCTGATGCCGATGCCATCCAGCCATGTCGGCAGCTCCTTGGGGAAGAAGGTGAAGCCGCCCTCAATGCCCTGCAACTTGCCCGACCCGGAATTTTCCGGCCTGGTGATCTGATAGACGCCATTGTCCGCGCCCAGATAGTCGATGTCGAAATTGCTGGTGACGGACTGGATGAAGCCGGTGACGTCCCGGCGGAAGATCGTCGCGGTGATCGAACTGGATCGGTCGATATACCATTCGAGCGACAGGTCGTAATTGTCCGATCGCACCGGCTTCAGATCGGCGTTGCCGCTGGAGCCGCGACCGAAAGGCTGTTGCCCCGGTACAGGTGGGGTCAGGGTGAGAGCCGGATTAAGCTGGGCGAAGCTGGGCCGGGTGATCGTCTTGCTGGCGGCGAAGCGCAGGAAGAGATTGTCCTTCAGCTTGTAGCGCAGCGCCAGGCTGGGGAGGATATCCGTGCTCTTGTTCCGGATGGAAACAGGCGATGTCGCGCCGCGCAGGACAAGAAAAGCGTTGGAGGTGATGTCGGTGCGGATGACGCGTACGCCGATCTGACCATCCAGCCGGCCGATTTCGACATTGGCCTGGCCATAGCCGGCGTAATTCTTCTCTTCGATATCGAAATGCTGCGTGTCCTGAAAGGCCGGGTCGCCGGGCGCGAGGCCGAACAATTGACGCAGCGAGCCGATATTGTTCAGCAGATAATCGGTGGTCGGCGTTGCCCATTGGCGCACATATTCGCGCGTACCGCTGTAGAAGTCGCCAGGCGTTACCGTCATCAGGCCGGGTAGGCTCGCGGCCTTGATGCTGTAGCATTTGACTGCGCCGGTCGCGGCGCAATTGATCGTCTGGGTGAAGCTGTCCGATTTGGCATCGCGTTTACTGAGGCGCACGCCGGCGTCGAGCCCGGAGAAGATGAGGAAGGGCGCGCGCCAGGACAAGTCGCCGCGCCAGGCCAGTTCCTTGCCATCGCCGATCGTGCGGGTGGTGGACAGGCGCGAGAGATAATAGCGCGACGGATCGGCCATGTCGTCATTGGGCAGGGTGAAATGCGGGGCGCCCGATCCATCGTTGAACACTGCGTCGGTGCGCGAGGCAATGAAATCCACGTCCAGATTATTGCCGGCATCGGTGGCTTTCGACCGGGTATAGGAAAATTCGGTGGACGCCTTCCAATCGCCGCTCGCCCAGTCGGCGCCCAGCGCGCCTTGCCAGCGATCGGCCTTATTCTGGTAAGCGCCACCGAAATTGGCGACGCGGCCATTGGCGATGCTGAGCGACTGGACCAGCTTGGTATCGTCCACGAAGACCAGCGGCGAGAGCAGAGTGCCGTTCATCGACGTGAAATTCTGATTGCTGTTGCCGCGTTCGCGATAGCCGTAGAACAGGCCGTCGGCGTGGATGGTGAGCCGATCGTCGGGCGCCCATTGCAGCGTGGCGTTGACCGCCGGACGAGTGCGCGTGCCAATCCGGTCGAAAGCGCCGATGACGTCGGTCCTGAACACCTTGGGGTCGGTCGGATTGGTGCCGCGCGGGTCCAGCGGAACGCCGGGCGTGTAAGGCGCGCGGCTATTATCGAGATTATAGCCGAAATAGCCGCCGCTATAGATGGTTTCGTCGCGGTAGCGGGTCTTGTGGTAGGAGACGCTGACCAGCGCCCCGATCTCACCGATGCCGGTCGACCAGCGGTTGCTGATCAGCGCGCTGGCATAGGGGTCGATCTTGTCCGGCTGCTCACTATAGACTTCGCGGCCCGCTAGCGCGAATTCGAAGCCCTTGAAATCGAAAGGGCGGCGGGTGCGGACGTTGATGAGGCCGGCGATGCCACCTTCCAGCTGATCGGCCGAGCGGGATTTGTAGACGTCCACCCCCGCGACGAGATCGGCCGGCACGTCCGCCAGCGAGAGCGAGCGGCCGGTGGTGCTGAAGATATTGCGCCCGTTGACCAAGGTTACCACGTCTGGAAGGCCGCGGATCAACACGGTGGCGGATTCGCCGCGGGCACGGGGCGACACCTGAATGCCGGGTACCCGCTGCAATGCCTCCACCACATTATTGTCGGGCAGCTTGCCGATATCCTCGGCCACGACAGAGTCGACCAGTTGCTGAGCGTTGCGCTTGATATTCTGCGCCGACGACAGACTGGCGCGCATGCCGGTGACGATGATGTCGCCATTGCTCACATCCTTGGCGCCTTGATCTTCGCCTGCTTGGGCAAAGGCCGATTGCGCAGCCAGCAGCGCGAACAACGAGATGGACAGCTTCATTCCGCTTTTCATTATGGCATCCCCTCCGAGTCATTTTTATTTCTCGTACTAGATGACGCGTGTTCAAAACGGATTCAAGCCATAATTTGACGGAGTAATCAGATTACATCTGGAAATGCCAATTTTCCTCATACCAATTATGGCATTTTGACAGGATCAGCCTTGACGGCTGGGACGGCAAGGCTGACGAAGGCAGCATGACGCAAGCAGACGATCACCCGCTTTCCCGCCCTTCCAGCACGACACAGCGGGCGGTGCATGACCGCATCGCCCACGATCTGGGCGTAGCGATCGTCGGCGGGCGCTATCAGCCGGGCGACATATTGCCAGGCGAAGAGCGTTATAGCGCCGAACAGGGCGTGTCGCGCACCGCCTATCGCGAGGCTGTCCGCGTCCTGTCGGCCAAGGGGCTGGTCTATAGCCGGACCAAGAGCGGCACCCGCATTACCGACAGGCTGCGGTGGAACATGCTGGATCTGGACGTACTCGCCTGGATGTTCGAGGCCGGACCGACGGCCGAATTTCTGCGCGACATCTTCGAGCTGCGTATCGTGGTGGAACCCGCTGCCGCGCAGTTCGCAGCCTTGCGCCGCGATGGGCAGGATATTTCCCGCATGGGCCATGCCCTGGAGGAAATGCGCCGTTTCGGCCTGCAAACCGCCGAAGGCCGTGCGGCGGATCAAAGTTTCCATCGCCTGATCCTGCACGCGACACGCAACGAATCGCTCATCACGCTAGCCACGTCCGTCACGGCCGTAGTCGCCTGGACCACCCGGTTCGCGCGCGACGAGCGCAAGGAATCGCGCGATCCCATGCCTGACCATGACGCCGTATTCGACGCGATCATGCGCGGCGAAGGTGAGGAAGCCCGGCTGAAGATGTTGGCGTTGATCCGCAACGCATCGACCGATGCAGGCATGTTATAAGCAGCAGCGGATTAATTTCTCATACTAGATTTAGCCATCACGCGTCGCACTTACCAATTCAGGCCGGTTCGAGGCGATGCGAAGCCAAAGGCATCCTAAAACGCCAACCGCACCAGGCCATCGAGGCGCTTGCGACGCATAATAGGGCGATGGGCATGACAAGTAGCCACAACGCCCAGATCGAGCCACCACCGACCTGACCCAGCCAGGCACCGGTGAACAGGCCGGAAAAGCCCAGACCGACCTTGGCTGTCGCCGTGAACCAACCATAGGCCCGGACGGCGGCGGCCGGATCGTCCGCCATCCCCCAACGGGGCAGTTGTTCGGAAAAACTGGACCAGGCCAGCAGGATCACGCCGCCCAGGGACAATCCCAGCAGGCCGAGGATGATTGCCGCGCTCAATCCGCCTTGGCCGATCGCTGCGGGAAGAGTGATGGCTGAAAGCGCGCTGCATATATAGGCCAGGCTGAGCGCCTTTGCCGACCCGATATGCGCGGCGATCGGCGACCACAGGCCGACGGCTGCCAGCCGGACGATCGTAAGGATCAAAAGGGCATAATCCAACAGCCAACCTTCCAGCGCGCCTGTGTGCAGCATCGCCTTTCCCATGCAGGCCAGCGCTGCGAAACCGAGCATCTGGGAGAGGCAGAACAGGCCAAGTCCGCGCATCGGCACCCTCTTGGCGCGGTCCAAGCGCCCGGCGCGGGAAACGGGTGTCGCCTGACGCGTCATGCGGATCAGCCAGGGCAGCGGCGCAAGCAACAGGCAGGCCATGAGGGCAATGGCCGGGAATATCATGCGCGCCATGTGCGGCACCATGGTTGCCGCGCCGGTCATCGGCAAAGCAGCGGCCGCCACCATGATCGCGGTCAGCGCGCTCAGGATCGAGCGCCACCGGGCAACGGACAAGTGACCATGGATATTGGCGAGCGCAGCCGCAGTGGCATTATGGGGCACGTCGATGAGCGAGAAGGTCGTTCTGAACAGGAACAGGGCAAAAATCGTCCCGGGCATGATCCCGGCCGGCAACCAGGGCAGAATGGCAAAGGAAAGGCAGCCCAGTCCAGCCGCCAGACCGCACACGCCCGGTAACATCGCGCGGATTGCCATGCGGCGATTGACGATATGCCCCCAGATGCCATCGACCATCGCATTCCAAAAGGAGGATAAGACGAACAAGGTGCCCGCCATGACCGGCGGAATGTCCAGCACCTTGATGAGGATGAACAGGGTGAAGGCGTCCGCGCCCGCCCAGAGCAGGCTCTTGCCCGCATGGGTCATGCCGAAGATGATCGGGAGCAGGCGGCGTTGGGTCACGTCCGGCCCGATAGGCGCGATGCATGACAGGCTGGCGACAATCTGACCGCGACGACCTGTCATGCTGGACTGTTCGCCACCAGGCGATATGCAATGGCGCATGACCCGTTCTCTCGATCGAAGCCCCACTCGCAGCCTTGAAGGCAATGCAGCCATTCTGGATGCCGCACGAACCGTGATCGCCCAGCGGGGATTGTCCGGTATGAGCCTGCGCACCGTTGCCGATCAGGCAAGCATATCGGTAGGTTCGATCAGCTACCGTATCGGCGACCGCGCGGCGTTGGTCAGCGCGATCGTGGCACGGGAAATCGAACTGCTCTGCGCGGTCGCACAAAGCTGGCAGCAACGGTTCGTCGGTGTCGATCCGGTCGCGGCGCACATCCTGCCCGACCTGATCTGCGAATGGCTGGATCTGGCCGAAAGGCGGACGTCGGCGATCGTGACCTGCGAACTTGCGCTCCTCGCCAGTCGCGACCCCCAAGCGATACCGGACGTGAAGGTCTTGCTCGACCATGGCGAACAACTCTGGAACGACCTGCTGCACGCCGCGCCAGACCCGCAAGCCCTGAGCCGCAGGGTCGCGCGCTATTGCCTGGATGAGCAGCCCTTTTCGCTGCTGCTGGCCGATAATGTCGATTATCGGCTGTTGCGCCATTCCACGGTGCGCGCCCTGTTGCGCGACGACAGCCCACCGATCCCGGACGATCGGAACAGATGGCATATGCAACTGGTCGATCGGCTGGCGGTGCCGGCTGCCGCCGCGCTCGGCAAGGCGGCCGAAACACCCGGGGGCGCAAAGGCCGTCATTGCCGAACATATCGCCGACGTGATCATCGCGCAGGGCGTGGGCGCGCTTTCGCACCGCGTCGTCGGCCAGGCCTGCGCCATGGCCGCATCCAGCGTGGCGCACCATTATCCGACCCAGCGGGACATTCTGTTCGCCGGGGTAGAGGCGATCTATCGGCGGATGCGCGCCGATATACGCGCATCCAATGCCGTGGCGCCCGGCAGCGGCGATGTGATCCGCCTGACCCATGACAGCGCGTTGACGGCGTTGTGGAACCCCGACCTCATCCCCTTTGCGATCGACATGCGGCGGCGACGCGCGGAAAATGTGCATGTCCAGATTGCGCAATGGCTGGATATCGTCCCCGGATCCGACCGCGCACGTGTGCAGGCGATGGTCATGGCGCTCATCGGCAACGGCCTGCGCATGTTGGCCATAGGAGAAGCGCCACCATCGGCACCCGAAGCCATGAAACTGTTCAGCTGAACGGTACAACCGTTTTACAATGCCTTTTTTTTGGGAATAAATAGCCGAACGATCGTCTTAAAACCGTCACCAACTCCTTCTAGGGCCGGCCCGACATTCACAGGGACGGAACAACAATCATGTCGATTCTCAAGGGAAAGCGCCGCTTTTACCTGATTTCCACGATGCTGATGGGCGCCGCTGCGCCGGTCGGCGCGGGAATCGCCTATGCACAGGAAGCTGCGGACGACACGGGCCTCACGGAAATCGTGGTGACGGCAGAGCGGCGCGCTGAAAGCAGCCAGAAGGTGCCGTTGGCGATCCAGTCGATCAGCGGCGAGACGCTGGCCAAGACCGGCTATACCTCCGTTACCGACCTTCAATATACCATGCCGGGCGTGCAATATGACCCGACGCAGGGTGCCGCCTTCCAGATCCGCGGCGTCGGCAGCACGTCGTTCGACTTTTCCAATGCCAAATCCGTCAGCGTCGTCGTCGACGATGTCGTGATGGATGGCCAGCGCGCCAACGGCCTGACCGGATTGGTCGATATCGAGCGCGTCGACGTGCTGATGGGACCACAGGGCACGTTGTTCGGCAAGAACGCCACATCGGGCGTCATCGCGGTGACGACCGGCAAGCCCAAGATCGGCGACACGTCGGCAAAGGCCAGCGCCAGCTTCGGCGAGCATGAAGAGCGTATTCTGAATGGCACGGTGAACATCCCTTTGGGGCCGATCGCGGCGTTGCGCGTGTCGGGGTTCGATCAGGCGTTCGATGGCTTCGGCCGTAACGTGACGCTGAACCGCAAGGTCGGATCGCAGCATGAATATGGCGGCCGCGCCAAGCTCTATCTGGAACCGTCGGACAGCTTCAACCTGATGCTGTCGGGCGACTATGCCTATCATTGGGACAGCAGCGTCCGTACGCCGGTATCGGGTCAGCCCGCCGCCGTCACCGCGATCCTCAAAGAACTGGGCGTCTTCCCAGGCCCGGAAAGCGCCGACACGGCCGACTCCTCCTTCGGCCAGATCACCACCGAGGAATGGGGCACCTCGCTGCGCCTGAATGCGAAGCTGGGCGATCTCGACCTGACGTCGATCACGGCCTATCGCCGGACCCGCTATGACAATGCGACGCCCGCCAGCCTGGTGCCCGTCGATCGCTACGCCTATATTCCGTTCAACAACGGCTATCTGGATACCGAGAAGGTCAGCCAGGAAGTCCACCTCGCCTCCCCCACCGGCGGGTTCGTCGAGTGGCTGGTCGGCGGTTTCTACAATGATCTGCGCGCCCGTCAGGTGCAATTGCAATGGGGTACGCTGGGTACCCCGCTTTATACCAATGGCGTGCCGGCCCGGACGCTGTTCGCGCTGACCGGCGCGATCGGGGTGAACGCCAATGCCTCGCGCTTCGATGCACAGAACGAGACGATGGCCGCCTTCGGCCAGTTGAAGTTCAACATCTCGGATCGCCTCAGCCTGACGCTGGGCGGCCGCTACACCCATGACAATAATTCGCAGGGACTGGACTTCATCACGGTCGATCCGGTGCCGATCGCGGGCTACACCCCGATCTTCGTCGGTTCGAGCGCCGCGCCCGCCATCGACTATGGCAAGGTTTCGGGCAATAACTTCTCCTACCGCATCGCCCCGCAGTTCCAGGTCACCGACAATGTGATGCTCTATGCGAGCTATTCGACCGGTTACAAACCGGCCGGCATCGCGTTTGTCGGCAACAAATATGCGCCCTATCGCGACGAAACGGTCAAGGCGTGGGAAGCGGGCATCAAGTCCGAATGGTTCGGTCGCCGCTTGCGTGTGAACCTCGATATCTTCCGGTCCGACTTCAAGGATTTCCAGGCGACGATCCTGACCAAGATCCCGGACGGCAATGGCGGCCTGCTGGACGCGACGGTGATCGGCAATGCCGGCGGCCTGCGGACGCAGGGCGTGGAAGGCAATGTCGCGGTGCAGCCGGTTCGCGGCCTGACCCTGTCGGGCGCACTCAGCTATACCGATGCCAAGTTCACCGACTATGTCTATAATGCCACGACCGACTATACCGGATCGCGCCTGACCAACTCCCCCAAATGGTCCGGCACGGCGGCGATAGACTATGAAACCGCGTTCGACTCCGGCTTCGGCGTGCGCGCCCATGCCGACTATGCCTATCGCAGCGAATATTGGACCGTCGTGGGCCAGCCCGCTTATTCCAACGTACCGAGCTATGGGCTGGTCAACACCCGCCTGACCTTTGCGCTGCCCAGCAAGAAGGTCGAGTTCGGCGTCTATGCGCGCAACCTGTTCGACACCTATTTTTCGACCGGCTGGCAGAATTACGGTGCACTTGGCCTGCTCCACTATACCTCGCCCAATGCCCGCCGCACGGTCGGCGGCTTCGTCAACGTCAGCTTCTGATCGTCGGACCGGAGACACGCATCATGAAAATGTCCATCATCGGTAGCCTGGCTGCCGCTGCGCTCCTTGCGGGCGTGGCGGTGGCGCAGGCCCCGCACCCTGTCGCCGCGTCGGCCGAAGACTCCCTGCGGATCAACCAGATCCAGGTCGTCGGCACCCATAACAGCTACGCCATGCCCGCCGACCCGCGCGTCATGACCCTGATGGCGCCTCGCCTCGCCTCGCTGATGCAGTCGATGGTCAAGACCCTGTCGCCCGACAAGGCCGCCGCGATGCAGGACGAACATCCCGGCGGCATAACCGACATGGCCAAGACGCTCGATTATGTGCAAATGCCGCTTCAGGCGCAGTTGCGCAGTGGTGTGCGTAGCGTGGAGATCGACATGCAGCCCGATCCCAAGGGCGGCGCCTATGCCGATCCGTTGCCGTATCGGCAGTTGCGCGAACAGGGCGCGACCGATCTGGCGCCCATCTATCGCGAAGAAATGGCCAAGCCGGGCATGAAGGTCTTCCATGTCGCGGACCTCGATTTTCGCAGCCAGTGCCCGACGCTCAAATCCTGCCTGACGATCCTGAAACAATGGTCGGATTCGGAACCGAACCACAGCCCGGTCTTCATCCTGCTGGAACCGAAATTGTCGGGATTGGACAAGGTCATTCCGGGCGCTGCGGTCGTGTCGCCCTTCGACAAGGCTGCCTTCGAGGAAGTGGATGACAGCATCCGCACGATATTGGGCCGGGACAAGGTCTTTACGCCTGACGATCTGCGGGACGACATGCCGACACTGGAGGCCGCGGTACTCGCCAAACGCTGGCCTACCGTCGCGCAGGCTCGCGGCAAGTTCCTGTTCCTCTATCTGGTGCCGGGCATGAATCTGCCTGCCTTCGCCCCTTATCTCGACGGACGGCCTTCATTACAGGGGCGCATGGCCTTCGTTCAGGGCAAGGCCGGCATGGCGCATACGGCCTTCATGTTGTTCGACAATGCGCGGACACGGGCCGCCGACATTCGCGCCGCCGTGCAAAAGGGCTATCTGGTCCGGACCCGCGCCGACATCGATACGGCAGATGCACGTCGGAATGACGGCACTCGCCGGGATGCGGCATTGGCCAGCGGCGCGCAGATCATTTCAACCGACTATCTGACCGCGCCTAATATATACGCCAATGGTTATCACTTGGCGCCCTTCGTCAAGGGCTGGCGATGCAATGCGCTCACCGCGCGCTGTGCAGCGCCCCAATAAAGCGACCTCTATCCGGCAACCAAAGCAAGAGCCGATACAATAGTATCGGCTCTTGCGAAGATGATGCGTCCGTTAGAACTGCACGCCCTGCGTCAAGCCGCCATCGATCAGAAGGTTCGTCCCGGTGATGAAGCTGGCTGCCGGACTGGCGACAAACAACACCGCTTGCGCAACCTCGGCCGGCGTCGCCATCCGTCCCAGCGGATTGCGTGCCAGACATTCGGCAAACAGCTCCGGTGTCTCGCGTTCGATCTCTCCCCATACACCATCGGCGAAATAGACGTTGCCCGGCGACACACTGTTGACGCGGATGCCATCAGGCGCATGACGCACCGAGAGCGTCTTGCCATAATGGATCAGGGCGGCCTTCAGAACGCCATAGGGTTCGGCGAACATGTCCACTTCGCGACCTGACACGCTGGAGATCAGGACGATCGACGCCGCGCTGGACTGCTTGAGGAACGGCAGTGCCGCACGGCGCGCCCTTGGGCGCGCATCGTAGAGGAAGGCCGGATTAAACAGGTGCTTGTTACAGGAGCAAACGGCACTTTTTCATCGGAGATGAATTATATTCATTCAGCGGCGATCTGCTCCCTCCATTGCATTGGCTGGAAGGCGGTCGGACGGAGCGCGCACTCAGCTGAGCGTCGATGCTTTTCGACGGTTTCCTAACAGTTTCGCATGCTCGACTAAGCTGCCGAAACAAACCCTGGCTACTGATCCTCTCTCTGAATTTTCATCAGGCAGGAGCATAGAATGGCGATCCAGGGCGCAAACCCATCACTCGACGACATGTTCGGGCAGGTCTGGCACGCGGCTATAATGTGCGATCCATGTAGCGCCGGTCGCCCCGGTCGAGGCCGATAGCGCAGCGGCCGACGCCATTCTCGAACGAAGGGCGCTGCCCTTTCCGGTGCTGAATGACAGTCTGAAAAAATGGGCTGCCGATCGCGCCGTAGCCGACATCCGATCACCCACATCATTGACGAACAGGATCGTAATCGATGACCGATATTCTCGCCGGGCTGCACCCATCGCGCCTGGACTATCCCCAAAGCGACATCCGCCCCGAGCGCGTCAGCTTCGGGGAATTGGCTTATGACGATCCCTATCGCTGGCTGGAAGAAGACGATGATCCCGCCGTCATCGCGTGGCAAAGCGCGCAAGACGATCTGACCCAAAATTATCTCGACGCCCTTCCCACCCTGGGCGACTTCGCCGACCGCGTGCGCACCATCGGCGAAACGGACGACGTCATCGCCCCCACCTTCGCGGGTGGACGCTGGTTCAGGCGCCATGTGCCCGAAGGCCAGGATCTGACCGTGGTAGAGGTTTGCGCCGGTCCAACCGAGCCGGGCCGCCGATTGATCGATCTCAATGCGATGCGGACCGACGAGCCGCTCAGCCTCTCGAGTCTCAGCCCATCGCCAGACGGCAGGAAGATCATCTTCACCTGGACGGCGGGCGGTCGCGAAGAACCTGCGCTCCGTGTGCTGGACATCGATACCGGCGCGATCCTGGTCGATGGCATTCCGCACAAAAAACCGATCAACTTTGCCTGGCTGCCCGACAGCGACGGCTTCATCTATGCGGCGCTCGATGCCTCCATCGCTGGTGAACCGCCCCTCCATCGCCTGTATCTCGACAACCCATCGGCCGTGACGCCGGAGGATGTGAAGCCAGGCCACCCGGTCATACGCCCGGTGCTGGCCGCAGATAAGCGGCACATCATCCTGATGGCCGACCATCTTGCCCCCTGCCCCGCCTTCATCCTGGACACGCAGGGCGAGGATGGGTGGCAACCCTTTCTGAAAGACGTTCCGGGCATCTTCCGCGGCGACATACTCGGCGATAATTTCGTCGCCATCACCGACGACGGCGCGCCGCGCGGACGGTTGGTGTCGATCCCGCTCGCCAGGCCGACGCAGCGGGACAGCTGGACAGAACTCGTCCCGGCGTCCGACGATGTGCTCGCCTTTGTCGCCGTGACTGGCGGGCGCGCCGTCCTGCTCGACTGGATCGACACCTATTCCCGCCTGCGCACGATCGGCGGAGATGGCCGCATCGAAGGCGAAATTGCACTACCCGGACGCGGGATGGTCAATGCCTTCGGCCCGAACGCCGTGCTGCCCACAATGATCGACCCGATCGTCCGCGCAGCAGATGGCGAAATAGTCTTCGTCTTTTCGACCTTCGACCGGGCTGCCGCGCTCTGCACCGCCAACCTCGCCACCCGTGAAGTCACACGACTGACGGAACCGAAATATCGGCTCGACGCGCAAGTGCTGGATCTCGACTGCCGCAGCGCGGATGGCGCACGCGTCATCTATCATGTCGTCGCCCGCGCCGACCTAGACCTGTCCACGCCGCAGCCGTCCGTGATCACCGGCTATGGCGGTTTCAACCTCGCCATGGCGCCCGGCTGGCTGGGCACCCAATGGGCGGCCTGGATCGAGGCAGGGGGCGTAGTCGTGCTTGGCCATTTTCGCGGCGGGGGCGAATTTGGCACGCCCTGGTTCGAACAGGGCCGGATGAAGCTCAAGCAGAACAGCTTCAACGACGTCCACGTCGTGCCATGCGTGTGATCGATCCGATGGTTCTCGATCATATGCTAAAGACCGTACAATAGCTGGCGAAAATTGCGAACCGGCGCTCCCGTTCGATCATCGCTTGCCGATCGATTGGAAGAGAAAATTCGCACGCTTATTTTACAAAACCAATAGACATCTAATTTTAAATTTATAAATCTCGTAAATTCTCTGCGCTAATCATGATAATATTGAACATTTATCACAATTAACAATCATTGATTTACAAGGCAATGCTTCATCATTTTCACTGATGGTGTAGCATCTTCTCGAACCCCTCATTTCCCTTCGTCATCTTGACGAGCTTCCTGAGGTGGCTGCGAACATGCCGTTCGAACCGGACATCGTCATGGATGCTCGTCGCCGGATATTCGTCTTGGCCGATCAGTTCTTTAAGGCGTCCGGCGAACGCGGCCTGTTCGTTCGTGCAATCGGCAGCCTTGAGCATGCGGCAAACCCACTCTTCGGCAGCAGCCTTGTCATAATCGTCCCGCGCCTCATAGCCGCGCCGGTCCGCCGCAGCCTGATCCAGCCGGGATACCTCGAACCGGCGTTCCAGCCATGTGCGGACTCGTTCGCCATCCCATGGTTTCAATGCGTTTGTCATTGCTGTTTTCCGTCTCGATTTTTTTATAAGGAGCCCGATTTTCGACAAGGGGCCGGTTTATTAACTTGCCAATATGACAGCGGCGATCGCATCGCTATAGCCGAACCGAAATCAAGGCAGTTAAATCGATTTATGGCCCGCAAACGTTCGAAACACGATCCCTATGATCATCTTCCGCAGGAAGACCAAGCTTCAGAAGAACCGGTGGCCTGCTGGCTATGCGGCCGCCCGACCGGCAAGGCCATCGTTTGGCATCACCCCATACCCAAGAGCCGTGGCGGTCGCGATGTCGTGCCGATGCACTCCATCTGCCAGCAGACGCTGATCACCAATTTCACCAATTCCGAGTTGCAGCGCCACGGCATGGTCGTGGCTGGCCTGCTGGAAAATCCGAATATTCGCAAATTCGTCGACTGGGTCGCAAACAAGGATCCGGACTTCACGGCGACTATCGTAAAAAAGCAACGCTGATTGCGGTGATGGGGCAGCCGGCTCGGCAGCCGTATGGAAGCGAAAGGGCGCGTGATGGAAATCAGACAGGATGATCCGAAGGGAGCCCATGTCACCGAGTTGCTGACGCATCATCTGCGCGAGCTTCAAGAGGTGATGGCGCAACATGCCTTCGCGCTTGATGCATCTGGCCTGTCCGTGCCCGGCGTCACATTCTGGACCGCATGGAACAACGATGTTCTTGCAGGCTTCGGCGCGATGAAGGAGCTCGATCCCGAGCATGGTGAAGTCAAGTCAATGCGCGCGGCTCCCGCAGCGCGCGGAACGGGAGTGGGCCGAGCGATGCTCAGGCACATTATAGCCGAGGCCCGAAAGCGCGGCTATCGCTGGCTCAGCCTGGAAACGGGCACAGCGACGCTCCATGCGCCGGCTATCGCGCTTTATCGCAGCGCGGGATTCCTGTCGTGCGACGCATTTGCCGATTATCGGCCGAGCCTCCACAACCAGTTTTTCAGGCTCGACCTGTCGCTCGCTTAGGGGCCAATTTTCATTGCACTGGAGCCGATGGTGCCTTTATCGCACAACGCTCCGATTGGTTGCGGTGAGGTAAGCGTGACATGCCTTCGGCAGTTCACGGCGCAGACATGCAAAATTCTCTTCAGACGCCTCTGCTTCCATAACCACACGCACCGAGCCTCCGAGCAAAGCCGCCAGCATGAAGGCGACTGATCTTCGATCGGCAAAGTCGGTGCCGGGCGCATCGGCAAGCAGACCCTCGATCATCTGCGTCATGCATCGCGCTGCCCTGCTCATCAGCTCCGAAAGATCGAATTCGGCAGCGATGCCATAGATGGCGCGAGAGGCGACAACGTCTGCCATCTTGGCATCCAGCCAGGCCATGGCCAGCCCTTTGGCAATCGCCTCCAGATTACAGCCCATGAGGCGATCGGAAGCGTCCCGCATTGCGCTTTCGATCAGATCGAACTGGCGCTCGACCAGCGCGAACAACAGTGCCTGTTTGTGCGGATAATATTGATACATCGTGCCGACCGACACGCCCGCCCGCTCAGCCACGCGCGTGGTCGTGAGCCGCCCAACGCCATCGGCCAGCAAAACCTGAATGGTGGCGATATGTATCGCCTCGATCGTTGCGGTAGAGCGCGCCTGTTGCGGCGCTTTGCGGGGCTTGAGAAGCGATGGGGCGGGCCGGTTCATATGCGAATTCCAAAACTGAAGGATTATTCATATCTTGGCGACCTCAACGATGCCTCGCAAGGAGTTTCACCATGAGTAGCGTTCTCATCACCGGCTGTTCGACCGGCTTCGGCCGCGATACCGCGCTTCATTTCCTGGAAGGCGGCTGGAACGTCATTGCGACCATGCGCAATCCCGCTGCCAGCAGCCTGCCGATTTCGGATCGGATGCGGATATTGCCGCTCGACGTGACGGTTGCCGAAAGCGTCGCTGCGGCCGTTGCCGAGGCCGGCCCCATCGACGTCCTCGTCAACAATGCCGGCATCGGCTGGCTGAACGCTATTGAGGGCACGCCCATGGAAACGGTGCGGGGCATCTTCGAAGCCAATCTTTTCGGCACCATCGCGATGATGCAGGCAGTTCTGCCCGGCATGCGTGAGCGGCGTGCAGGGACGATCGTGAACATCAGTTCCAGTTCGACCTACAAGCCATTACCCCTGCTGTCAGTCTATCGCGCGAGCAAGGCCGCCATGACCGCACTGACGGAGTCGGCGGCGCTTGAACTTGCGCAATTCGGTATCAAGGCCCGTGTGGTCGTGCCGGGCATGGCGCCATCGACCAGCTTTGCCTCCACGGCCCAGGGGCATATCATGGAGGCTGGCGGCTTTCCCGCCCCCTATGCCGAATTTGCGAAACAGACGATGGCCATGATGCAAAGCGCCGAGGCCGGTCCGGTCACTAGCGCACAGGACGTGGCAGAGGCCATCTTCCGCGCGGCGACCGATCCGAATTGCCCCACGGTCCTGCCAGCCGGCGAAGATGCGATCGCTTGGGCGGTGGGTAGGTAACGACGGCGATCAGCGGCGGAGTTTTCCTTGTAATGCGCCGATGGTGACCTAGCCCTTCAACCGCTCCGGGTGCCCACTATATCATCGGCGTAGCGGGCATCGACCGCACCCAAATCTGGTATTGGCCATAATGTCATCGAACAATCGCTACTATCACGGCCCCGTCACCTCCCATTTCGACGGGCATCGATTTCAAAACGTGGAGGGTGAGCCGGAAACGGATCGGTCCCTGCGTGAGATATTTCGCTGGTATCGCACGGCACCCAAAACGCCATGGCCGAAACATGTGCCGGTATCCCCCATCGTGCCAGCCGCCAGGGTCGAGGGGTTGCGGATCACCATGGTCGGCCACGCCTCCGTGCTGATCCAGACCGGCGGGCTCAACATCCTGACGGATCCGGTCTGGTCCAACCGCGCCAGCCCTATCGCCTTTGCCGGTCCGCGCCGCGTGACCGCCCCGGGCATAGCGATGGACGACCTGCCGCCGATCGATGCGATCCTGTTGTCCCACAATCATTATGATCATCTCGACATCGCGACGCTTCGGGCGCTGCACGCACGGCATGATCCCAGGATCATCACGCCTCTGGGCAATGACAGCATCATTCATCGGCATATTCCAAATGCCCGTGTCGAGACGGGCGACTGGTTCGACCGCTTCGAGATAGCAGAGGGTGCACAGGCCCATATCGTTCCCGCGCTACACTGGTCCTCTCGCGGGCCGCGGGACCGACGCATGGCCTTGTGGGGTGGCTTCATGGTGCGAGCCGGTGGCAGGCTGGTCTATTTCGCCGGGGACACAGGCTATGGTACGGGCGCGATCTTTCGCGATCTGCGGGCGCGTTTCGGGCCGGTCGATCTCGCCCTTCTTCCCATCGGCGCCTATGATCCCCGCTGGTTCATGGCGGCGCAGCATACCGATCCCGAAGACGCTATCCAGATCATGGTCGACCTTGACGCACAGGCTGCCATCGGCATGCATTGGGGTACGTTCAAGCTGACGGACGAACACTGGGAAGATCCCGCTCTGCGGCTTGCGGCCGGCATGAAGGCGCGCGGTATCGAAGCGGGCAAGTTCGTCGCGATGCGCCCTGCTGAGACAAAGGAGTTTGGCTAATTCGGATCGAGACTAGGCGACGTGGACAAATTCGGGATCATCAATCGTCGAGCGTGACGAGCAGACATGCCCGAAACACGCCGTCCGTTGCGTCTTGCCGGTGCCAGATTTTGACGATGTGATAATAGCGAAAATAGCCATCTATATCTCGGGCAAGGTGTTCGCCAACACGCGGCAGGAAGTCGAACTCAGCCACGAACAGCAGCTTTTCCAAATCCTCGCCCTCAAGCACTTCCACCAAAGCCATCGAATCCTCCAGGCGGACATGATTGCAATGTCAGCCGGCTTCGACAACCACTTGCGTTGAGATGATTGACGTGGAGCATATCGCTTGATTCAAGGCTGCTTTTTGGAGGCAGGCTTGTGCAGAGGCGATCTCACCGAGGGGGAATGGCGTATTCTGAAGGGCTTGCTGCCAATCGAGCCCGAGAACCGTGGCCGAGGCAGGCGTCCCGAGCAGAACCGCTTCATCATCAACGGCATCCTCTGGCGGCTTCGATGCGGTGCTCCGTGGCGTGACGTCCCGCCCAAATACGGCAGTTGGAACACGATCTATCGTCGATTCCGGCGATGGAGCGAAGCTGGGGTATGGGAGACCGTGGCGGTAACGCTGGCCGAGATCATGGCGGACAACGGCCATTACAGCATCGACAGCACCACAGTCCGCGCCCACGTCTCGGCAGCGGGCGGAAAAGGGGGACTCATCGACGCGCTCTTGGCCGCTCGCGGGGCGGGTTCACCCGTAAGCTTCACTGCCTGGCTGATGCCCTCGGACGACCGCTCGCTTTCCATCTGACAGTTGGCGAAGCGGCGGACTGCAAAGCTTATGAGGATTTGATCGACCTGCCCGAGCGTGCACCTGACGCGTTGCTCGCCGACAAGGGCTATGACGCCGACGCCATCCGCGCCGACCTTGCCGTGCGGAAAATCGAGGCCGTCATCCCCGGCAGATCAAACCGCCGCGTGAAGATCGAGCATGACCGTGCGCTTTATAAACAGCGCAATCGCATCGAGCGGATGTTCGGTCACCTCAAGATCAACCGCGCCATCGCTACCCGCTACGATCAACTGGCCAACAGCTTCCTCGGCATGGTGCACATCGCCACCGTCAGATACTGGCTCAAATTTGTCCACGCGGCCTAAGGATCAGACGATTTCTTTACTCAAGGCGACCGACTTGCTCCGACCCAGCTACGCCCTGCCCGATCTGCCTCCCCCCGGAGCGATCGAAACAGCTGCGGTTCTCAAGGCGCTAACCCGCGCTCATCGCTATCTGGCCGAACTGAAAGGCCGAGCCAGGACAATTCCCAACCAAGGAATTTTAATCGATACACTGTCACTTCAGGAAGCGAAGGCCAGCTCCGAAATCGAGAATATCGTAACCACCCAGGACGAGATATTCCAGATGAACGCCTTTCCTGAAAATCCGGGACCACCTGCGACAAAGGAATTGGCTCTCTAACGCGATGCGCTTCACCATGGTTTCAATGAACAGCGCCGACTAGGCGGACTGCTGACCATATCCTGATCGCCCAAGAGGGCAGCCTGAGCTTCCGTAGACAGGGACTTTTGTAAGCCAAATCGCGCGCGAACGGCAGGTTGAGCCGCGCGCCGCGCCGTTCAAGCATAGGGAGATATGCTGTGCCCCATCGCTCGTTCGCTCGTATGGAAATCTGCCGGAAGCTGGTGACAATGCGCAAGGCACTTGGCGATGCCTTGGGCTATCGCCACTGTGCCAACCCAATATGGGACATGCTCATGGAACTCTATATTGCCGAACGAGAGAGACGGGTCGTCTATCTCTGGTCCCTGTGCAGCTTTGCCAATGTCCCGTTCTCGACGGCTTGTCGCAAAGTCACCGAGATGGAAGAAATTGGCCTTGTCAGGCGAAACACGGCCTATCGCGATCGTCGCGGCGTAGTGGTTACGCTGACCGATAACGGCGAAGGCCTGATCGAGTCCCTGCTGGATCGCCTTGCTGAAATCTACAATGGAGAGTCGACAGCCCGTGCCGGTGTTTCCGCGCTGGTCAGGTTCGCCAATTGATCCAAGCGCTGTATCAGAACGGCTTCCAAGCGGCGCAATGCTGCCAGGGCGGCCGAGATTTTTTTGGCCTACGCTTCCTCGACTCGTCGGCCGACCCCGGTTCCGCCATCTCACGATTCCGTTCCGGCAGCACCGAGGCCGGCGTAACATGCGCGACGCCGCCTGCACCTTGTTCTTCCACCCGGACAAGATATGTGCCTCGCCCATCCTTAGCGCATTCCAGCCATCAAGCGCCACGTTTTTGTCTCAATTATGATCGACTTTCAGCGATCAGGCCGGGGCGGATGCAGACCGCGATAAAGCACAGTTGCGGCACTGCGTAACAAGATAGTGCGGTGCCGGACTGCGCAATCAAAGCCGGTCGCGACAGGGCTATTTCTGCAGACTTTCGATCGGGATGAGGGTCGCTCACTCGATATTCATGATCTTGATATTGCCCGACTGGAATCAGTTCACAGTTTCGATCATCCGATGCCGGTCACTCTGGTAGCAGCGAGTGGGGAACAATTCACGCGCAGGTTGGTCTACATATGGGGACAACAGGATGACAATGATGCTGAACGCACTTGCCCGCACCCCGGAGCGCCGCCACCAGCCACGCGAGGCCGCCAACGTGCCTTGCACGGTCAATTGGTCTGGTCTTTATGAATTTGCCACGATCAAGAACATGTCGATCTACGGCGCGCAGTTGGAAGGTTTCGTGTTTCCGCGAGCAGGAACGCCCGTAACGATCGTCGTCAATCAGGTCGAACTCTGCGCGTCGATAATCTGGGCCGACGGCGAGAAGTGCGGCGTGCTGCTGGAACATGATGTCGATCCTGCCGCCTTTATCCGTGAACATTCCATCCGGCCTTTGGGGCATGACCTGCCACCCGCCTGCACGATCACGCATCTTCTACCGCGTGGTGTTTGCTGAAGGGCCGGACGAGCCTCTTCACCGTTCCTGTCTGAAAAGATACGCTGGCAAGCGACGGTTGAACGAAGCTCATCAGGGTGCAGCCCCTCGCGACGATGCTTCGTCCGCACCCTGACTGCCGCGACAAGGTGAAATCTTCGTTACGCGCCGCTACGCTTATCAAGAAGCCCACCCCCGGCAGGCCGGGGGTGGGCAGTCATGAAGACTGCAAGGGAGGGGGAGCCGCTTGCTCCCATAATACGATGCTATACGCCCCGGGTTCCCCTCAAACTGCCGTTGCATATATGCAACTCTCTCAGTTTAATGACATTTCTGTGAAACTCGACACGAACCGGCTTGTTCTGCCGTCGACCTAATCGACACTAACAGGGGTTCATATGAAGAAGTTTCTCGCCGCCGCAGCCATTCTGGCTGCCTTGCCTGCCATCGCTTCTGCGCAGGAAACCGCGCCTGATGGCACCGACGCTTTTGGCGTCGAGCCCTATGTCGGCGTGCTTGGCGGCTATCACACCTTTGACCGTGGCTCCGAATTCGGCGCCATCCCTGGCGAAACCATCATGAATGGCGCTCTGATCAGCGGCATCGCCGGTGTCAATGTTCCGCTCGGCCCGGTCTTTGTTGGTGTTGAAGGCAACGCCACCAAGGGCTTTAGCGACATCGACTGGGAATATGGCGTCAAGGGCCGCTTCGGTGCGCGTGCTGGTGAAAGCGGCCTGATCTATGCGTCGGCCGGCTATCAGTGGGTGAATGGCAAGGGCGGCTGGCCCGACCGCAAGGACTGGATGTACGGCGCCGGCGTTGAAGTAGGACCCAAGGAAATTGGTCTTGGCGGCGTCACCGGTAACAGCGGCGTTCGCCTGCGCGTGCAGGTCGACACCTATGACTGGGACAGCTTCCGCCCGATGGCTGGTGTCATCTTCCACTTCTAAAAATGTGATGTGACCAAAATGAACCCCGTCAGCGACCATCGCTGGCGGGGTTCATTATGTCTATTGATAGCCGCCTTCCTGCTCGCGCTGCTCTGCGGCATCCTTTTGCGCATCTTCCAGCGCATCGGCGTCCTGGTCTTCTTCGTCGGCATCAACGTCGACATCAACGTCCTCGTCCGTACCATCGTCGGTGCCGGGCAGATCATCCATCGATGTACCCTGCATGTCAGCCTGGTCATTCTCGCCTGGAATTTGTTCGGGGATCATGGCTCTCTCCTATCAGCTATGAACTAAGCCAACCGGTGAGGGGGGAGCATGTTCCGTCCGCACAGGATGTGCGTTTATGCAGCGACACGATCGCGCCCCTGATGCTTTGCCTGATAAAGCGATGCGTCCGCTCTGCGCGCTGCTGCTGCATAATCTGCTTCTCCGGCATTGAACCGGGCGAGGCCGAGGCTGATCGTCCATGGCTCGCTTGCAGGAGTCTTGGCCAGCGCTTTGCGAAGCTGATTTGCGAAGCCTCGTGCATCGAGTTCCGAACGGTTGGGCAGCAGGATAAGGAATTCGTCTCCTCCCATGCGCGCGACGTCGCCGCCCAACGGCTCGGCTAACGTCCTGGCGGCGCGGGCCAGCGCAACCAAGGCGTCGTCCCCGGCTGCATGACCCCAGTGGTCGTTGATCTGTTTGAAATGGTCGATGTCGATCGCAACGATCATTCCATCGTTATCGGACTTCCGGGATGAGAGATTCTCATAGCCTGCACGATTCCAACAGCCGGTTAGTGGGTCACGCAGCGCCATCTCACGCAGTCGGGCTTGGGCGCGCTCGATAGGGATAGCCAGAAGGCCCAAGTTAAGAAGGCCGAGCAGCAACTGGTCCGAGATCATGGGGATGAGAGCCAGCCAATCATTGCCCATAGGCCAGCCCAACTCCGCAGCGATGGAGACGAGGTAGCCGGGAATATAGCCGAGGGTCGCAATTCCAGCGATCGCGCCGCCTCGTGACGCGCAGCGCCGCCCGCTTCGGATACAAGCTGTCCCCACCACGGTCATGGATATGATTAATCCGACTGCTCTGGAGATGGGAATACATGATGATGGGATCGTGGGCCAATAGGCCTGGGCGAAAACCGGGGCCGCATAGGCAGTCATCGTAATGGCGACCAACCCTAACATCCACAAGGCGAATGGCTTGCGTCTCTCGATAAGCCTCAGGCCTGAGAGGCCAAGGATATTTGAGACGGTGAGGAGGCCATAAAGGCAACAGCCAACAGGTAGCGGCAAAAGATCTACGGCCATAAAAGCGATCAGATCCGCCGCGTACAACAACGAGCTAGCTGACCAATATAGCAGATTCTTGTCGTCCAGGCGGCCCCGCCATAGGCCCGCGAAAACGAGGCCGAATGCAGTACTTGCCAGAATGCTGGCCATTTGCAGCGTGAAGAGATCAAGGGAATGAAGCATAGCCGTCAACCGCCAGCTAATGCGCGCCTTTTGAAGATTCCTTAATGCCGGGACGAGCTGTAGACTATTTGTCGCAAAACCCAAATTTTCTGGGTGGGTAGAGCTTCTCCCTGCGGCTGATCGACGTGTCTTTGTGCCACCTCCGACTATGATAAAAGCTCTGAGGACGGACATCATATATTCGGAAGACGAAGGGCGCGATGTCGTACTTCGCTAGAGGCCTAAAATGGGTGAACCCGATGTGCGGCGCAGGATGATAACCTATATCCCGACCCGTTGTGAATGCGAGGCTTGAAATGATGCGCTGCAGGATGCGCAGGGCCAGTGAGCGCAATCGGGTGATCGAAGATATCGCTTGGGAGATGTGAAGCACATGGCGGCAATTGCCCGATGTGCTGCGTAGCGCTCATGGGAGCCGGTCACATTGGCAGAGATACATGCGTCAGTTTGCTGAAGTAACGTTCCGGCCTAATATCGCGCGACGATGCGAGATTATAATGGAACCGAACGAACAGGGCGAGGCGTTTGGCGCATGGCTATTGAAGCAAATAGGGCGGGATGACTGGATCGGTACACTCGCCAAGCAGGCCAAGGTGGACCTCCGTTTCCGCGCCGCAATGACCCCCGATAATCTTTGAAAGAAGCTCCAGGAAGCGGGCGCAAAGGGCGATAGTTTTAAGACATTGGATGATGCGGAAATGGCTTGGAAATCCCAAGCACGCGATCGGAACCATCACCCAACAAATATCGTATTAAGGCTGCGTCCCCAACGCATATTGCCCTACCTTGTGACCCCGAGGCGGGGCCTTTTTTTGATAAGGGCGACCCAATGTCGTCGCACCAAGTCGCACGCCAAGCAGTCTATTGGCGCTCTACTGAGCGCATCAATCATCCCAGGGTCGAGTGCCGATGTTGCAGTATCCTGATCGGCACCTAGCGACCTTTCATTTAGCGCTTCGCGAAAGCCCCGATGTTTCTCCAAAGAACCGTTCTAGTCGACCAGGATGCCCCACCTGCCGACTTAGATCATGTGCGGTTTTCATTTTGAAACGCCGACATTTAGCTATGTTCCGGCGTGGGTTTCAGCAAAACCGATAAAGTAGGCGCGCAGCGTGGGATCGGCTATTGACGCTACCATAGCGTTCACTTGATCTGCTAGCGAAGCTGAAGCTGCGGCTTCGCCGCCTTGCTCATATCCCATTGACCATGAACCGAAAGCCCTTCCTTCGACCGCCTTGTCGTGAAGCTTGACTAGAGCAAAATGGCGAGGATCACTTTTGATCCGTTCATATGTCCGGATCACTGCCTCGTCGGGGCCTTCAAGCACTTGTAAGAACCGTCGCCCGCCTACGACTAGCAATCCCGTAAGGTCTGCCTTGGTGTTCGCCGCACGCGACTTAGAGAGCAGCTCTTCAAGTTCTGATGCGTCCAGAATGGAGCGAGCTGTGCTG
Organism: Sphingobium limneticum; assembly: GCF_008710165.1. Lineage (NCBI taxonomy): Bacteria > Pseudomonadati > Pseudomonadota > Alphaproteobacteria > Sphingomonadales > Sphingobiaceae > Sphingobium > Sphingobium limneticum. Next base: position 31,568 of record NZ_VYQA01000026.1, read on the forward strand.
ATATAGAGCAACCGTTTCATTTCGATCTCCGCATAATGGAGGCAAATCTATGGAAGGACATAAAAAAAAGGATTAACAGCCTGTTTAACTTAGGTTGAACCTCATGCCAGTTATTGGCTTGCAGCGTCCGAAAATTCGATGCAACCAGCTGGCAATCCACTGACAACGCATGGGCTAGATTGGTCACCGTGGCAAAGCACCAACAAAAACGACTGCTGATATGTATCCGAGGTAGCCAGGCGGAAAAGATCGCGGGACAATGCCAAGATTCATGATGAGTTAGACGGGCAATATACGCTCATTATTGTCTCAGGTTAACCATTTGGTCACCAGCCAGGTTCAACCTGCGGCCTTTCGGGCTCATGCACGCACATCCATCGCCTAAATTCTTAACCCGGAAATTGTTTCTGCTCAGGTGATGGCGTCGGGACGCCCCTCCTTTCGAGAGTGAAGACCATGCTACCATCGCTATATGAACGAATGCGCAAAGCTGACCGACGTCGCGATGCACGGTTCGCCACGTCCTTTAGAGCCACGCTCACTTTGGACACCGGGAGCAGGGTCGTCGTTGTTGGAGATATCTCAGCAGGCGGAGCGATGCTTGAAGCTCAAAATGATCTTTGGCCAGGCTGCAAGCTTTCACTCAAGGCGAGAAATCTGGACGTGAACGGCGAGATCCGATGGAGAAATGATCGCCTCTGTGGCGTCGCCTTTTCCAAGCCGGTCGATCCCTTCGCTGTAATCGCTGCCAATGGAGGGGATGTGAAGGGCAATATGATGGAGGAGCCGCCTCTTTCATCTGCCCAGTCCGATAGGTCGTGACCGGCTGGCAGGATTGCAAGGCCTCCAATAGGTGCCTTCATGCTGTCGACAATCGTCATCTTTTCCTAGGAGACTGCCCATGCCACAAGCTGAAGACGAAGCGTGGATGCGCAAGGCGATCGAGATTGCGCGGTCCAAAGGCTCCGATCCTTCCACGTCACCCTTGGGGTGCGTGATCGTGCTCGACGGCAAGATCATAGCTGGCGAGCGTAACCAGACTGAAGAACTTCCCGACGCGACCGCCCATGCCGAAATGATGGCGATCCGGCGAGGCTGCGAAGGCACAGGCGAAATGGAGCTGCGCGGCGCGACGCTCTATTCGACGCTTCAGCCCTGCGGCATGTGTACGATGGCCTTGATCTGGTCGAAGGTGGGCAGGGTCGTTTATGGCGCAGGGCGCGACGACGTGCATGCGATGTATTTCGAGGCCAAGCATGTCGATACGCTGGCCTTTATCGCTGACGCCTACCGCGACGATATCATGATCGAAGGGGGATGCCTGCGAGAGAAATGTGCTGCCCTCTATTACCCGCCAGATGCTGATCTGCCTCTCGAAGAACAGGCCAACCTATGACACCGATAAACTTGAATATGGCAACGGCCGAGGAGCTGGATACCATTCCGCAGCTCAAGGGGCATGGTTTCGAGATTTTCCGCTATCGAGACGATCGCGGCGCCTTCAAAGCGCTGCGGCAGCTTGAGGAAGTACCGGGAATGGCAGGCAATGCCGAAGGGCTTAAGGGCGTTCTGACGATCTAGCCGATCACTGGATGCAAAAACGCCGCCCTGTTAAGGGCGGCGTCCTGAAGCTCGAATGAGCCTTATTCCTTGGCGCCGGTGCCCGGCTCGGTCGTCTTGGGGGCCTTGCCGTCCTCGATGCGACCTTCATTGCGCAGATCACGGCCTTCCTGAGCCTTCTTCTTCGCTTCAGGGGTATCGCCGTGCTCGTTCAGCTCTTCCTTGACGAAACCGGCAGCTTCCTTGGCTTTGCCTTCGATGCTCATGATGCTCTCCTACAATTGGAATATTTGTAGAACACGTGGCTGTGAGCAGTGTTCCCGAACGCACTTATGCCAGCATGCGCACGCTTGGTTCGCGTGCCCAGACGCGGGTTGCCGCTGCCTTGATGAACGGCTTGCCAAAATCAGTGATACCCTCGTCGGCTTCGACACCGGCCTTATCGAGCAACGGTCGCGCTTCCGCTGTGTGGCCGATGGCCTTGAGATGCCCGAAAGCGTGCATCACGAACTGGACGGCAGCCGCCTCCTTGAGGAGCTGCGCACATCCCACTTCCGAAAGGACGACGGCAATGGCATCGAACAGCACGGACGGGCCGCCGGCGAGCTGGAAATCGGCTTCCATTGCCGAGCCATCCGACATCTTCGCACCGCCGATCTTGTGCGCGACGATCACCGGACGCCCGCCCACATCGCCTATCTGACTGGTCAGTTCGTCGACGACAGCCGGATCAGACCCATCGGCAATGAAAATGGCAATGGTCCGCCCCCCGATCGACTTGGGAGCTAGCGGACCTTCGATGATACGCAGCGCTGGTGAAAGCTCCATGTCCTTGACCGGCGCGGCGGTTGGAGACGCTTTGGGGACTTCCATGTTGAGCCCGTCAGCCACGCGCGCTGCCAGCGTGGGATCGACCTTTACCAGATTGGACATCCCGCGAGCGTCGAGAAGCGCGTAAAGACCGGAGTCTTGGTGCCCTTGGCAAAGACCGCCGCCTTGCAGATGTCGGAGATGTCGTCAGTCGCCTCGAAATAGCCATGAGCAGCAGAGCCACGGGCATGGATGATGCGTTCGGGGATTCGTTCATGGTCGAAATGGAAAATCTTTTAGCGCAGAACAAAATCTTCCAGCAAGACTTGGCCGCGCGCGCCTGCCTTGAGCTGGTTCTGGTTGTCGGAAATCCGTATGCCTTGGCTGGTGGTCAAGACATTATCGTCGCTCGCTTGCTGATGCCTTTCCTCGCCACTTCCCGTGGTGTTGTCGATTGCGTCCTTACTGGTCATGTCGGTCACTTTCGCGCTGATTGTGATATGGTTCACTCGCAACGCATCAGGAGGGAAAAAGTCGGCCCTGAAAATCAAAGTCGGAAGAGATCGTCCGTGGTAGTCCACCGGCAAGCTGGAGAGTTGCAATTATAGTTAGAGATAGCAGGATGTTAATCACGGCGTCAGGCGGATTATAATGGTCATATAGTCAACGATTTTTCAAAGGATTATTCACCTATATGTAAAATGCGCTTATTGTGCTCATTCGATTTTGCCTATTGGAGGCGAAAGTCTGCAATCAGTATGTTGATCGAAGTTAACCTACATAATTTGCAGAAAATCTCTGCTACATGGGGGAAATAAACTTGCATAGAAGCGTTAACAGCTCGGCGACTGCGAAACATATGCGTCGTCGCTGGGAGCCAGTTGAATGCGCATTGCCATCATAGCCCATTTGAAGTTTCCCATCAGTGAGCCGTTTGCGGGCGGGCTGGAGATGCACACCCATATGCTCGCGCGGTCACTGCGCGAACGGGGGCATGATATCACGCTCTTTGCTTCTACGCGCTCAGATCCCGCGCTGGGGGTGGAAGCAATCTGCGATGAGACTTCGCTTTTCGAAACGGGCATTGCCGAAGCCAATGATGTTGCCTTCTTCCGCGAACACCATGCGTATCTCGGGCTGATGACCAAATTGCGGTCGCGATCGTTTGACGTGATTCACAACAATTCTTTGCACTATCTCCCCGTCAGCATGGCCGACACGCTTGCTATCCCCGTCCTAACCACGCTCCACACCCCGCCCTTTTGCTGGTTGGAAAGCGGGGTCCGGCTCAACCGCGGACCGATGACTTACGTTGCCGTCTCGCAGGCGACAGCCGACATGTGGAGCCACGTGGCGAGGACCGATCATGTAATTCCGAACGGCATCGATCTGACGCACTTTCCGTACCAGCCTGTCGCGAGCGAAACGCCGTACTTGGTCTGGTATGGCCGGATTGTTCCCGAGAAAGGACTGGACTATGCGATTGATGCGGCACGCCTTGCAGGATTGCCGCTGCGTATCGCCGGCCCTATTTCGAACCAGAATTATTTCGATGAGGCGATCGCACCGCGCCTGGGTGCGAACGTCGAATATGTCGGGCATCTGTCCCACCGCGAACTCGCCCGCTTGGTGGGAGGGGCTGTCGCCGCGCTTTGCACCCCGCGATGGGAAGAGCCCTATGGCCTAGTCGTGGCAGAGGCGCTGGCTTCTGGCACCCCCGTCGCCGCGTTCCGGCGCGGCGGCGTGCCTGCGCTGTTGAATGACGATTGCGGCGTTCTTGCGCAGCCGGATGACGTTGCATCGTTGGCATCGGCGGCACTGGCCGCTTCAGTGCTGAGCCGCAGTGCCTGCAGGGCACATGCGGAGCGCTATTGCGACGCGCAGCGCATGGTCGATGAGTATGAAGCCGTGTACCACCAGCTCGCGCTTGCTTCGGTTGTAGCCTATGGGCCGCAGACGGCGCCGCTTATTGCCAGCGTCGCATGAAGCCACCAGTCTGCGTCTGCATACCCGCCCGTGATGAGGCGGAGCATATCGGTCGCCTGATCGAAGCCCTAGCACAGCAAACCGTTCAGACCTTCGCTGTCGCGATATGCGTCAACAACAGCAGCGATGCCACCCATGCAAAAGCCGTCGAGGCTACGCTTCGTTACAATGCTGGATTTACGCTTCACATCGTTCAGCGCGTGTTTGAACCGGAACTGGCCCACGCTGGATCTGCCCGCCACGCGGCGATGGACATGGGCGCTGGTCTTCTGACGCCCGACGGCCTATTGCTTTCCACAGATGCGGATTGCCGGCCACCCGCCGATTGGATCGAGGCCAATCTGACACATTTTTCGCCGGAGCGGATCATTGGCGGTCGCATAGAACTGGACGAGCTGGAAACGGACATGGCTCCGGCGATCTTCATGCTGCGCCGCCGCTTCGATGCCTATTGGCAGGCCGTGCGGGCGATCGAGGATATGATCGATCCGGTCGCATGGGATATGCCGCCGCGACACGGCGATCATACGGGGGCCAGCCTTGCGCTGTCCGTCGGCCTTTATCGCCGCGCGGGCGGCGTTCCGCTCCTGCCGATCGGCGAGGATCGTGCCCTGGTCGAGGCAGCGATCAAGGCGGGAGGACAACTGATCCACCCGAATGCCGTGTGGACCCGGGCATCTTCACGGACAGCAGGCCGTGCGAATGGCGGCATGGCGGCTGACATGCAGCGATGGATCGACTGCGCCGCAAGCGATGATGTTCCTATGGTCCCTGCTTTCTCCCTTTGGGAGGAACGCGTACGCTGGCGACTTCGAACGAGGGTTGAGATAGGCGTGGCGGCCTGTCTCGAAGCAGAGCGTGCTCTTCCCCCCATGCCCTGCGACATACCTCTTCCCCCCATGGCGGGGGGCGAAATGGCAGCCGTCCAATGAGCCGCCCGATCGGATATTATGTCCATCATCACGGCGATGGCCATCGCCAGCGCGCGATTGCGATCGGTCAATCGCTGGACAATGTCATGCTCATGGGGAGCGGGCTTGCCCATGGAACCGGTAACCTCCCCTTCCTCGATTTGCCTGACGACCGTTTCGACGACAGCTTCGCTGGCATCGATCATGTCGACCGTCCTTCTTCCCTTCACTATGCGCCGCTCGATCATGAAGGTCTCCGCCAGCGCTCTGCGCAAATGACAGGCTGGATCGCTGAAGCGCGTCCGCGCCTGATGGTGGTGGATGTCTCGGCCGAGGTGGCGATGCTGGCGCGGATTGCATCAGTGCCGACCGTCTATGTCCGGTTGAGCGGGAGCCGGCTCGATGTTGCCCATCTCGACGCCTTTCGCGGAGCTATCGCTCTGCTCGCCCCTTTCCACGATGCGCTCGACGATGACGAAACCCCAGGCTGGGTGCGCGACAAGACCTTTTACGCGCCCGGCATCGTCCGATCTGCCAGCCAGAATATCAGCGTGAATGATGAGGTTGTGCTGGTCGTTCTTGGGCGCGGGGGCGGGATATCCAATGGAGAGCACTGGGCAGCCGCAGCGCGAGCAGCGCCCACATGGCAATGGCACATCATCGGTCCCTGCACTGTGCCCGCCGACATGCCAGCCAATCTATATTTGCGGGGGTGGGTCGATGATGCGGACGCGCAGATTGCTGCTGCCAGGGTCGTCATTGGCGCTGCAGGCGATGGCGTCGTCAGCGCCGTCCTGAGGGCGCGGCGTCCTTTCATTTGCTTGCCCGAACCGCGCCCGTTCGACGAGCAGGCATCGAAGGCCGAGAGGTTGGCGGCAGTAGGCGCGGCAATCGTGCGGCATGACTGGCCCAAGCCTCACGAATGGCCTGACCTGATCGGTCGGGCTATCGAACAAAACGAGCAATGGCCCGCTTGCCTTGAAAGTGAAAGCGGACCGGAACGGGTCGCGCGTTGGCTCGATGACCTTTGTGCCCCGGCAGTCTCAAACAGGAGTCATATCGCGTGATCCCCGACCATCATGACCAGACCTTTGACCTGACCGACATCGTCGAGCGTCTTGCGATGTTTGGTGCGCGCTATGATGCCGCACCCTATTTTCCCAGTGATAGCCTGGTAGCGCTGATCCAGAGCGGGCATCATCGCAGGTTCGCACCGCAACTATGTGGAGGAAATGCTTTTGAAAACGAGGCAAGCCGCGCGCGCGCGATGGCAAAGGCCTTGCGCGAGGTCGGACGCGGCGATCTTAGTATCGGACGGCTTTACGAAGGCCACATAAATGCCTTGTCGCTGTTCGACTGGTATGGAACGCCCGATCAACTCAAATGGCTGACGCAGGTACTGGATCGCGGTGCGTGGTTCGGCGTGTGGGCGACCGAGCCGGCGCCCGGTGTTCGGCTCGCTGACGAAGCGACCCTGTCGCTGAGCGGCGAGAAGATGTTCGCAAGCGGCGCCGGCGGTCTCGATTATGCCCTTGTCACGGCGGCTTGCGAGGACACCGCGCGGCGCTTGGTCATTGTTCCCGCCAATGAAAAGGCGCGGGCGGACCTGTCGGGCTGGCGTTTTCGCGGAATGCGTGCGAGTGTAAGCGGTCGCTATTCGCTCGACGAGATGGTTGTCGAGCCGCTCATGCTGCTGGGTAAGCCGGGCGACTATGACAGGGATCCTCGCTTTACCGCAGGAGCCTGGCGCTTCTGTGCGGCGCAGCTTGGCGGCATCGAGGCGCTTGTCTCGGACATCCGCACGGCCATGCGCGATAGCGCGCGCGAAGATCCGCTGCAGCGGGCACGGTTTGCCGATGCCGTCGTAGCGGTACGAACCGCGGGCTTCTGGGTGGAGGAAGCAGCGCAGCGCTTCGCTTCAGGTGATGCGGATGCCGTTGCCGTCGCGCGGCTGACGCGCGGGGTCGTTGAAAATGCCGGGTTCATCGTGATGGAGGCTGCAGCGCGCATCCTCGGCACGCGCAGCGCCTTTGACGGTGAACGCGCGGACAAGATCATCCGCGACCTTTCCCTTTATCTGCGCCAGGCTGGACCCGACCATGCGCGGGACGAGGCCGCCCGGACGCTTCTCGATCATGACATCTGGGAAGAAAGTGACCGGTTGTGGTGAAAGCCGAGGCTTTGGTCCAAAGCCCTTGGGCGCTGGCGCGCTGGCTCGTGCTCGCCCCCCATCCCGACGACGAGACGCTCGGCGCGGGTGCCTTGATCACACACTGCGCCGCTCATGATCGGCTCGGAGGCATCGCCTTCCTGACCGATGGGACTGGCTCCCACCCCAAAGGCACACCCCGCGTTGCCGCGACCCGGCGAAGGGAAGCCCGCAACGCGGTCGGCAGGCTAGGCGCCAAAGCGATCCCGACGATCTGGATGGGATGGCGCGACTCTCACCCCTATCCTACCGACAGTAAAGCATTCGCGCGGGAGGCTGATCGGCTTGCCATGCTGCTGCGCTGGCACCGCATCGATGCCATTGCCGTCTCCGATAAAAGCGAGGCGCATTGCGACCATGTTGCGGCCTACAGGTTGGCCGAAGCGGCTTTGCGAAGGGCGAGGCGTCCGATCGCGCTGTTCGCCTATCATGTCTGGAGCGAGACACCGCAGCGTGCGCGACATATCACAACGCCGGCCATGCCCGTTGGGCAGCGGCGTCATGCTCTTCTGGCCCATCGTAGCCAGCTCTCGCCGGTGATCGGCGAGGGTTTCCGCCTTCCACGGGAGAAGTTGCGCATGGCCGCGCAAGACGTTCTGACATTGAGAAGGGATTGCCAATGACCGGCGCCAGCCTGACCGCACAATATTTTGATGACATTTTCGGATCGGACGATGATCCATGGAATCTTGCGTCGAGCGAGTATGAAGCGGCCAAATTCGCCCACACGCATGGTGTTCTGGCCGACCGACGATATGCCCGCGCACTGGAGATAGGCTGCGCACATGGCGTGCTGACCGGGCATCTCGCTCCCATGTGCGACAGCCTGCTTGCCGTCGACATCAGCACAAAGGCACTGGCAAAAGCGCGGGAACGGGTCGGCGATCGTCCTGGCGTGTCACTTGCCAAAATGGCGTTTCCGCAGGACACCCCTAACGCCGGAGATTTCGACCTCGTGGTGCTGTCCGAAGTGGCCTATTATTGGGGTCTGGTGGATCTCGACCGTGCAAGCGAATGGCTTCGAGATCACGTCTCTCCTGGCGGCCGCATTATCCTTGTCCATTACACAGGAGAAACCGACTATCCGCAAAGCGGCGATGAGGCGGTCGAAGCCTTATGGACCGAACTTGCTGCGGACTTTGACGTCGAGCTCACCGAACGCCGAGACAAATATCGTCTCGATTTGTGGAAGCGTCGCTGATGGGCGTCTCGGTCCTCACAATTGTCCGTAACCGCAGCGCGCATCTGTCGCAGCTCGTCGAGGGACTGCGACGGAGCGATCGCAGACCCGATGAGCTGATTGTCGTCGATATGAGTGACGATCCGATCACGGTGGGACCGACAGGCTTTCCCGTCCGCGTCGAGCGGTTCGAGACGGACGGGCTTCCATTGGCCGCTGCCCGCAACCGCGCCGCGTCCCTAGCCAAGCACGATATGCTCGTGTTCCTGGACGTCGATTGCATTCCACTGCGTGATTGCGTCGGCCTCCTGGCCGAGACCCTCACCGAGCATGACGGCCTGCTCTGCGCAGATATTCGCTATCTTGGCCCCGATGATGCACGCGGATCCTGGGAGGAAGCCGACTTGCTGAAGCATGGCCAGGCGCATCCCGTGCGGAGATTTCCCACCCAAGGCGTGCGTGAGGAAACGAATGCCGGGCTTTTCTGGTCGCTTGCCTTCGCGCTGCGCCGATCGACATTTACAGCGCTGAGTGGGTTTGATGAGGGGTTCACCGGCTACGGCGCCGAAGATACCGATTTTGGTTTCCGAGCTGCTGCTGCCGGGTTGAAGCTGCTATTCGTCGGACAGGCGATTGCCTGTCATCAGTATCATGACAGCTATGAGCCACCCGTGCAGCATGTCGCTGACATTGTGCGCAATGCACGGGTGTTCCAAGCGCGTTGGGATGAGTGGCCGATGGAAGGCTGGCTTGCAGAGTTCGAACGGCTCGGACTGGTGCGCTGGCAAGGGAACGCTCTGGATCTCTTGCGTTTGCCGACAGCCTGCGAAATGGCCGCCGCCCGCGTCGAACCGACAGGTTGGAGCAGGGCCACCACAAATTGAAGCCAATGCCAATCTCAACCGCCAGGCAGGAGCCAGTAGATGACCACGAGCTACAACGCATGGATGAGAACCGGATTTGATTTCTGGATGCTGGGTGCGGAGGCGGGAACGGTGATGACGATGAGGCTCGCAAAGCTCGCGGTAGGCAGTGCTGACGCAAGCGTCGAAGCCGAATTGATGATGTCGGAAAAAATAGGCGCCATGATCGAACTTCAAAGCAAAATGATAACTGGCGCTCTTGGGACCACGCCATTGAGCAATACGCGTGGTGCCCTCAAACATTATCGTGAGAAAGTCGCAGATAATGACCGGCGCTTACGCCACGCGAATTAAACGATTACAATAAAAATTCTATCTTTTCTGCAGCGCAGCGAACTCGATAGCAAGATGGCCGTTTCCGTCTTAGCAAAGGAGATTAGCATGACGGACTATGGAGCTTCCCGCCGCGGGGTTATCAGAGGCTGTTTGGAAAATCGGTGGCGGGGGTTGTCGCGAGGCTCTGCGTCTGATTCAGGCTCTGGATGTGGACCGATCAGAGCCTAGGGCGCATGGCCCAGATTGCCAAGAAGACGAAGCGCTATCCCAGTGATCTGACCGATGAGGAATGGGATCGCATAGCGCCCCTGATGCCCAAGCCGGGGCGCCGGGGCCGTCCACGCGAGGTGGATTTTCGCGAGGTAATTAACGCCGTGCGCTACCTTGTTCGGTCGGGCTGTGGCTGGCGGATGCTGCCGATCCATTTCGGGGCATGGCAGACGGTCTATGGCTGGTTCCGGGAACTGGCTCGCAGGTTCCTGTTCCAGACAATCCACGACATCGAACTGATGCTGGATCGCGAGCGCCAAGAGGTCGCGTCCGTCAATGTGGTGTAAAATCGGGTGTGGCCACTGGGCTGCATTTTCAGGCGGCCTTGGGTGTAATCTGTAGCGGCTGTGCCTCCTCGATCATTGGTGTGGCAAGGGCGGCCATGCCCTCGATCTGCATGTAGCGGTGCT
>NZ_VYQA01000027.1:0-31289 GCF_008710165.1 Sphingobium limneticum
GTGCTCGCTCCCTGCGCCAGCACAATCTCAACTTCACGCAGCTTGCCGATGATCTCTTCCGGCTTGTGCTTCTTGCTCGGCATTCAATGTCCCTTTCATGGTCCAGACTATCATAGTCTCTGGGCCACTCAGCGGGGGGCAGATCAAAAGAAGGGAGCACCATCCGGACGATTCTTCCAGTGGGCCGTCTTGCTCGACTGGTCCCAGATCTGGTCGGGTTTCAGGTCCGAATTATAATCGGTCTTGGCATTGTTGGTGCAGTAATAGCCCTGTTGCCGCAAATAAGTGGGAAACCCCGCCAGCAGCGCAGGAAGATGGGCGACCGCGCGCATATTGTGCGCCGGCCCCGCGCTTTCAGGATGAACGCCGGTGATGATCCCAAACCGGGTCGGCGCGCAGACGGGAGCTGTCGTGTAGACATTGCGATATAGCAGCCCCTTGCGCGCCAGCCCGTCAATGGTGGGTGTGTGGGCAAGCCTGTCGCCATAGGCGCCGATGAAGGGATTATTATCCTCGCTCACCAGCCACATTATGTTCGGTCGTTCGCCCCCCTTATCCTTGCCCATAGCGACATCGCTGAGGCTCGCGGCTGCCGCAGCGGCGCCGGCTGCAAGAAGATTACGTCGGTTCAGCGCCGCCATGGCGATCCTCCTTATGATCAATAGCTGATGGACAGGTTGGCGCCGAAATAGCGGTCGGCATCCTTGGGAATGAAACCAGTGAGATTATAGGGGTTGGCGGCATTGGTGAGTTGCCCTGCCCGACCTATGCTCGTGAGAAAATGCTTGTCGGTAAGATTGCGGACGAACAGCGTCACACTGTAGCGGCCATCCTGGCGACGAACCCCGACGCTGGCGTCGAACGTCGCATAGCCTTTCTGGACAGCATCGGGATCCTGCTCCAGGCTGAAATTGACGGCGCTCTGAGCGTTGCCCGTCACCTGCCCGAACAGCGCAAGATCAGTGCCCGGAAGATCGCTTTCATAGCGTGCCGTCAGCGAGCCCCGCCAGGACGGGGCATTGGGCAGCCTTCCGTCCCGGACATTGAGATAGGGCGTGCCACCTGCCGTCAGGCGATAGCAGCTGTTCATGGGAGATGCGTTGCTGACACCCGCGCCGGCCTGTTGCGGCAGCGGGCAGCTAAGCCCGTCCACATCCACGCTGGTCGCCAGATAGGTCAGACCGCCATTGAAGGACAGGCCGCGCGCCGGGCGGGCCGTGAATTCCACCTCCACGCCCTTGGTGATGGCGCTGCCGGCATTGGTCGGGATGGAGGAAACGATGCCGGTTACCGGATCGGTATAGGCGGCTTGCACCTGGAGATCGGAATAGTCCGCATAAAAGGCGGCTGCATTGACGGACAAAGCCCGATCAAAGAGATCGAATTTGAGGCCGGCTTCCCAGGCCTTGACCGTTTCCGGGCGGACCGGGCGCTGGTTTACGAAATTGGCCGTGACCTCGATATCGTAGGCAGCGCCCTTATAGCCGCGCGTCCAGGTCAGATAGGCCTGCACATCGCGGCTGAAACGATATTGAAGACCAAGTTTGCCGGACAGGTCGGTATCGGCGGTCGATCCGCTGCCGGTCGAGGCGCCCAGTTGCGCTGTATCGCCTGCGACCAGGGCTAGGCCCGGCCTGTTGCCCCAATAGGACACGGTCTCACGCTGCAAGCGCCCGCCGGCGATCAGCGAGAGGGCGTCGACAAGCTTGAGTTCGGCTTGGCCGAAGGCGGCGAACTGCTCAGTCTTCGAACTCGCCTCATGATAGGTCGAGGCATAGGTAGGAACGGCGCAAGGCTGGCCGTAGACGGCCGCGCCATTTGCGCCACCAGCCACACAACTGCCAAGCCGTCGGCGGAAACCGCGGCTGACGTCGAGGTCGAGATAATAGAGACCAGCGACATAGGTCAGCGGCCGGTTCTGCGGCGACGTCAGACGCAGTTCCTGACTAAATTGCTTTACGCCTGCGGGACCACCATTCAGCACGCCTTTGCCGTTGGAGAAAGGTACGAAGATCGGGCTTGGCGTGTAGAGGCCATCCACATCGACATTATTGTCGAAGTCGAAATCCTGCCATGCTGTCAGCGAAGTGAGCGTATGATCGCCAAGCTCCAGATTGCCTTCAAGCGATGCGATCCACTGCCGTGTCTTGTTGAAGGACGGCGCATCGATGTTGACCTCCCGGTTATGGCGACTGGCGACGACCGGCCCCAGCAGCTGGGTCAGCAACGGGGTCGTTGTCTGAATATATTGCGGTTGACAGCAATCTGCATTCATCTTGCGATAGTCGAGCGTGGCGAGGAAATTGAGATTGTCGGTGGCGTCCCAGTCCAGCTTGCCGCGCAGGCCCCAGCTCTTGAAGCCGTTCTTGTCCCTGCCGTTCGCCACATTGGTTATGTGGCCGCCTACGTCATTGTAAAAGCCGCTGACCCGTGCGCGCAGGCGATCCGTAAGCGGCCCGGACATGGTGCCCTTGATGCGATATTCGTCCAGTTCGGCAATGGTCGCGTCTGCCCGAGCCGTGAAACGATCGGTCGGTCGCGCGGTCACGACTGAAATGACGCCGGCGGTCGCATTTTTGCCGAACAACGTGCCCTGCGGGCCGCGCAGGACCTCGACGCGCTCCAGATCGGCCAGATCCACAAATCCCTGCGCCTGCCGTGCCATCACAACGCCGTCAATGACGGTCGAGACTGAGGATTCCGAGCCCTGGTTGAATAATGTGGTGCCGATCCCGCGCACACGGAAGGTCGAGTTGGAAACATTATTACCCTGCGTATAAGTGAGCGAGGGAACCGCCGCGACCAGTCCGTTTGTGTCGTTGATCTGCTGTCGGCCAAGCGTTTCCGCGGACAGCGCGCTGACCGCAAGAGGAACATCCTGGAGGCGTTCAGTGCGCTTTTGCGCGGTGACGACGATTTCTCCGGGATCAGATGCTTGTGCCTGGGCGTGAGCGAGGGTGGGCACCAAGGCGGTGCCTGCCAACAAGGCAGCAGCAAGGGGCAGCTTTATAAAGGCGCTTTTATCGGATTGCACAATTTTCTCCGCAGATGATCGGCGCGCGCCGGCCCCGCGCGAAAATGCATTTTCGCGGGCATGGCGAGCAGAGATGGAAAGGTCATGGGATGCCCCTCATGATCCGGGGCGAAGAGCAAGGCCTAGTTGGAAATGATCATTCTGCGGGCCCCTTTGTTGATCGGGGGTCGTCCTGGCGTTGTCGCCTCAGCAGACCGGTTACAGCAGGCAGGCATTTTCCTGTCCAGCACGTTGTCTACCTAAGTCGTAGGAATAAATTTGGTCAATGAACTAAATATGCCAGCCCCACAAAGCTGTACTTTCCGCTCACTCACAGCTGGCGATAAAGCTGCTCCAGCGCAAGCGAGGCCGCGCCTTTCCAAAAATCGCCTTCTGCGATCGTGCGGAACTCGATGTGGGTTTTGTCGACCAAGGTCGTGAGCATATGCTCCCCGACGGCTTCATGGAATGCTGGAGCGATCATGGCCTCTAGCTCAGGCTCGGCTGCAACAATGAGAACATGGCCAGGATCAGCCTCATTGATATGGCTAGCGATTGCCGTGCCCAAAGCGCGCCCAGCAGATCGAAAAAGAGCCAGAGCGACACCGTCGCCAGATCGAGCAAGATCGACCAAGGCTGAGAAATCTCTTGACCCTATCGGCGCTTCAGCCTCCCCGCCGCCACGCAACCATTGACGGATAATTCCACCGACACTGGCATAAGCGCCTAGGCAGCCTGAGGCGCCGCAAAAACAGGGGCGTCCCTGCTCGAAGGCGACCTTCACATGCGCAATCTCTGAGTTACTGCCGTTGACGCCAGTTTGCAGATGGCCGTTGCGATAGCGCGCCCCACCCATGCCCCGCTCGAGCAACGCGATACAGGTAAAGTCATCCAGCCAGTCCCCTAGTCCGAACCAATGTTCGGCCCTCGCGACCACCGTGGCGCGATTATCGATCGTGACCGGAATGCCAATGGCCTGGCCAATGTGTGGACCAACCGCAGCTGGTGGATGCCATCCGCTATGCGGCAGCCAGAGAATGACGCCAGCATTACGATCAACCTGGCCGGGAAGGATGATGCCGGCATGGCGGATTCGTTCACGCTCTATACCGCTTTGAACAATGGCACTTTCTATGGCAGCGACCGCATGATCGGCGAAGGTGGCCACATCGAGGCCGCCAATCCCATATTGCGAAGAGAAAAGCCTGTTGCCGTTCAGATCGATAATGTCAGCTGAGAGAGTATCATTCCCCGCAGGCGATAGACCTACAACATAGGCGGCGTCCTCTATGATCCGTAACGAAACACGGGGACGGCCCCTCCCAGAGGGCAGAGAGATATGCTCTTCCAACAGGCCTTGCACGACCAGGCGACCAACTATCTCGGTGATGGAGCCTTTAGCCATTCCGGTCGCCTGCGCCAGTTCGACACGAGACAGGGCTCCGGCCCGTCTGATATGCTTCATGATCCGAAGCGTGCTGTCGTCAGAGCCTTTCGTGATCACGTTTGCCTTTTTAAGCGACGCGATCGAATTCAACAAATGATATCCCTTAAACTAATTTTTTCGGCGTTTGTTTTCTTCATAACAGCGGGCCTGTCGCATACCGACTCTGTGTGGACGGCTCTCCATCGACAAGTGGCATATTGAGCTTTGCAGCGTTGGTTGGTGCGGCCATGTGCCCGACCTGTTGACGCGGCGCATGGTGCCGCTGGCCGTAATGCCATTAGCGCGGCTCAGGTCCCAACCTGTGGATCGGTGCTAAAGCGCAACCCCATCAAATTTCATCCACACTACTATATTGCAACGAGAAATGTCCAAAAGCGGGGTCTCAATAAGCGCTGACTGGAAGCCCAGCGCAATCCCTCCTTCCTGAACTCCTTCAGACAGTTGAGGCGGCCAAATCTGGGTGTCAGCTTCGCCGCCGGTTCACAGTTTTTGCTATTTGCCTTACGTGGTCGAGCTGATCGGTATAGTGGTTTTTATCACTGCCAAATGATCAATATAATCTGTGACTTGCCGGAGAAATACGACAAAATTGGATCAGGCTGTCGTCTCAGACGATCCGATCCGCTGCAGCATCGCGGAGCTGATCGCGAAACCATATTAGTCCCGTGTCCGCCGACCGTGCATGATGATATTGCAGCATTTCGCGCATGACCGGCAGCTCGATGGGCGCATTCAGTATCCGAAGGGGCAATCGTGACGCCATAACCTTTGCAAGACGCTCGTGCATCAGGGCGAGCCTAGTCGTTCCCGGCAACATCCAGGCCACTTGGCTAAAGGCGGCGCAGATAATCTCTATCCGACGGCGGTCGCCATGTTCGCGCAGGTGATTTTCGATGAAGGTGCCATCGCGCGATACGCTGACGGCGACATGACCGGCGCTATAATAATAGTCTTCGGTCAGCGGCTCCTGCAACATGGGGTTGCCTGACCACCCGACGACGACATGGCGCTCCTCGAACAAAAGTTCGCGCGGATGCGGCCCTTCCAGGAAACGTTCGGGCGCGACGATGAAGTCCAGCTCGCCATCCTCAAGCCGGCCATGAATGTCGTTGCGGGGCAGCGTGATCTCTATCCGCACGCCCGGTGCGGACTTCTGCATCCGTTCGAGCATGGGACCAATCAGCACTGTGGTGACATAGTCGGATGCGACAATGCGGAAAATGCGCTGGCTGTGCGCCGGGTCGAAGGACAGCCCGCGCGCGATGATCCCACGCAGATCCGCTACCACGCCGGAAATTTCGGGCGCGAGGGAAAGCGCGGAAGCGGTGGGAATCATCTTCTTCCCATGCTGCACCAGGATTTCGTCGGAGAATGCTTCGCGCAAGCGGCGCAAAGCCGCACTCATGGCGGATTGCGTGAGGTTTAGGCGCTTGGCCGCGCGCGTTACATTTCGTTCCTCCACCAAAATGTCGAACGCGACTAGCAGGTTGAGATCAAAACGGTCCAGCCTCACAACCATCAATCCCATTGCTTGTTTTCGACATATATCATCCATTTTACTGCTTTTTCGAACTATGTCACCCACCATCCATCCCGCAAAGATCGGGCGAATAGGGAGGATGTATGATAAAAAAAATTCTTTGGAGTGCCACCATTCTGAGCAGCGCCATCGTGCCGCAGATGGTGTTTGCGCAGAACACGCAGGTATCTGACGGTGGACTGGCGGAAATCGTCGTGACCGCGCAGCGGCGCGAGGAAAGCTTGCAAAAGGCTGCCATCGCCGTGACAGCCGTGACCGGCGACGACCTGACCCGGTCGGGCATCACCGAAACGTCCAACCTCGGCAAGTTGGTGCCTGCCCTCGTAGTGCAGCCGACCGGCGGGACGACCAGTTTCTTTCTGCGCGGCGTCGGCACCAACTCGCAGAATAGCTTCTCCGAAAATGCGATCGCCTTCAATTTCAACGGCGTCTATGTCGGTCGCCCGACTGCGCCCGCCGGTGTCTTCTACGATCTAGAGCGGGTTGAGGTGGTCAAGGGACCGCAAGGTACGCTTTATGGTCGCAACGCGACCGGCGGCGCGATCAACGTCCTGCCCAAAAAGCCAGTTCTCGGCAAATTCGGCGTCGAAGGCCTAGCCGAATATGGCAACTACGACAGCAAAAAGGGCTTCCTGGCGGTCAACGTGCCGTTCGGCGAAGTCGCCGCGCTGCGCGTCGCGGGCCAAGTGGTCGATCGCGACGGCTATATTTCCGACGGCTATGACGATGACAAGGGCGAAGCAGTGCGTGCATCCTTCCTGCTCAAGCCGTCGGACATCTGGTCGATCAACATCGTGGGCGACTATTATCATCAGGGAGGCAAGGGTGGTGGCGCGGTGCTGTTGCCCAGCAAGGCTTTCGCCGTGCCCTCGGTAAATGATCGGGTCAGCATTTCCGATCCGCGCGCGCTCGCCGCCATCAACGGCTATGCTTCCACCTTGTTTGCCCCGCCTTTTTGCGCAGGCGGCTTCATCACCAGCGGCTGCATCGAAAATGCGCGTTCGGACGGCTATCTCGACAATCATTTCTACGGGCTGAGCGCGCAGGTCGATGGCGACATGGGCTTTGCCACACTGTCGGTCATCCCCGCCTGGCGCAAGTCGGAAGCGGATTTCCGCACCTACCTCCCCGGTTTCCGTGGCGAGATACAGGATAATGCAGAGCAGATGTCGCTTGAAATGCGCCTGACATCCGCCGCCGACCAGCGGCTGCGCTATGTCCTGGGCGGCTTCTTTTTCAATGAGCAGCAGGACACGCTCAACTATTTCCGTCAGGGCCGACTGTCCACCACCCGCTTCACCCCCCGCCTTAAAACGCAGAGCCTGGCCGCCTTCGGTCAGCTGACCTTTGACATTACCGACGCACTGCGCCTGATTGCGGGCGGACGCTACACACAGGAAGACAAGTCGCAACTTACAGCGTCGGCGGGCGGAGGATTGCCCGGCCCTGTCGACCCGCCACTGGGCATACCCGTGACTGGCGACCTCAGGTTCAATAAATTCACCTGGAAAGCCGGGATTGAACTCGATGCCGGCCCGGCCTCCTTGGTTTATGCGAATGTCGCTACCGGCTTCAAATCGGGCGGTTTCTACGTCGCGGCCCCACCCACCAACAGCTTCCGCCCGGAAAGCCTGACTGCCTATACGATCGGAGCCAAGAACCGCTTCTTTGGCAACAAGCTACAGCTCAATATCGAAGCCTTCTACTGGGATTATAAGGACCAGCAGGTGACATTCGTAGGTGGGGTGCAGACTGGCAATGGCCTTTTCGCGCAAGGGTCGCTCACCACCAACGCGGGCAAGTCGCGCATCTTCGGTACGGAAATCGAGGCTCGCTTCGCGCCGACCCGCGACGATCTGTTTAACGTCAACGTTCAATATCTGAACGGCAAATATAAGGGCCTGCAAACCGCCAACTTTTCCCCCACCGGCGCGCCCGTCACCACAGGCTGCAGCATTACAGGATCACGGCTCGCCAATCCCGGCATCAATAGTGCGCGCTTCTATGACATTGACTGTTCGGGCAAGCCCACGGTCAACTCCCCGCGCTGGGCGCTCAATATGGGCTATCAGCACAGCTTCCATATCGGCGGAGATATGGTGCTGGTGGCAGGTGTGCGCTCGAACATCGAAACCAGCCGCTACATGAACTCGAATTTCCGGTCGGAGGAAAAGCAGGGCAGCTTCATGATGTCCGACGCATTTCTGACGCTGGAAGGACCGCAGGACAAATGGAGCGTTACGGCCTTCATTAACAATATCGAGGATAAGGAAGTTCTGGCCCGCGCCGGCACGCGCCCGATCCTCGACTTCCCGGTCGGCACGTTGCGGCCGCCGCGTACCTACGGCGTGCGCCTGGGCTTCAACCTGTGAGCCTGATGTCAGCCCGGATCACCTGCGCGGCGTTATTCGGCGTGACCGCCCTGCTGGCTAGTGTCGCGGCGGCTGCCGACAGCCAGCCGCGTACCGCCTTCGTCACATTGGGAACGATGGGCGGTCCGGTGCCGGACGGGCATCGGTCGCAACCTGCCAACGCCATCATCCACGACCGGAAAACCTATCTGGTCGATACAGGGGACGGCACTGTGGAACAGATGGCGCGGGCGGGCCTGCCCCTATCGGGCATCCGCGCCATTTTCCTCAGCCATCTGCATGTCGATCATATCGGGGGGCTGGCGGCAATATTGGGATTGCGCAACCAGACTGAGGCGCGCGATGTGCTGACCATCTATGGTCCGCCCGGCACGCGTGAATTCGTGGCCGGCCTGGTCGCCAGCCTACAACCATCGGCCAAGGCGGGCTATGGCATCCCCGGAAAATCCTGGACGCCGCCTGGAAATACCGTGTCGGTGATCGAATTGCAGGACGGTGAAACTATCCGCGTGGACGATATGAAAGTCAGCGTCGCGCAAAATACCCATTATGATTTCACGCCGGGCAGCGTGGAGGATCGCAACTATAAATCCTTCGCACTGCGGTTCGACCTGCCCGAACGATCGATCGCCTATACGGGCGACACCGGACCCAGCCCCGCGGTCGAGCGCCTCGCGTTGGGTGCCGACCTGCTGGTCAGTGAAATGATCGACATGGACGCCACCATGGATCGCGTGGCGCGCACCAGCCCAAACATGCCCGCGGACGTCAAGGCGGTGATGATCCAGCATCTGACCAGGCATCACCTCACGCCGCAGGAAGTCGGCGCGCTGGCTGCGCGTGCGAAAGTGAAGGCACTGGCCGTCACACATATCGCCGGCGGCATGCCCGATGCCGTGCGGACCCGCGCCTATGGCGCTGCCATCACCAAGACTTTCACTGGATCAGTAACGATCGCCAACGATCTCGACCGCTTCTGATTTCTTCTCCTATCGCCCCTTTCTCATGAGGCACCGGACGGACAATGGACAACAAGACTATTCTCATTATCGGCGGGGGTATAGGTGGCCTTACATCCGCCATTGCGCTGCGCCGCAAAGGGTTCGACGTCACCGTCATCGAGCGGAACTCGGATTGGTCGGTCTATGGCGTGGGCATCATCCAGCAATCCAACGTCCTGCGCGCCATGGATCATCTGGGCCTTCTGGAGGAATATGTCGCCGCTGGTGCCGGCTTCGACACGGTCGAGGTGTTCGCCCCCGACGGCACCAAGGTCGCGCGCGTCCCCTCCCCCCGTCTGGTCGAAGGCTATCCTGCCAACCTCGGCGTCGGCCGCCCGGCCCTGCATAAGGTGCTGGGCGATCGCACGATCGCATCGGGAGCCAAAATGCGGCTGGGCGTCACGGCGACGAAGATCGACGATCAGGGCGACCAAGTGGCGGTGGCGTTTTCCGACGGCACGCAAGGCAGCTTCGATCTGGCCGTTGGTGCGGACGGCGTCTATTCGCAGACCCGCAAGATGCTGTTCCCTGATGAGCCCTTGCCCCATTATACCGGCCAGGCCGTGTGGCGTTACAACCTGCCCCGTCCCGAAGGCATGGATTCTCTTCAGGCCTATAATGGTCCGACCGGCGTCGGTCTGGTGCCGATTTCCCAAAGCCTGATGTATATGTTCGTGACTACGTCAGAACCGGACAATCCGCGATATCCGCGTGACGGTCTCGCGCGCGCCATGCGCGCTAAAATCGCCAATTGCTCCCCAGCGATCCGGGCCTTTGGAGAATATATCACCGACGACGCCGAAGTCGTCTATCGTCCGCTCGAAACGTTGATGGTGGACGGCCCCTGGCATAAAGGCCGCATCGCCTTGTTGGGCGACGCCGTACATGCCACCACGCCTCATCTGGGCCAGGGCGCGGGCATGGCGATCGAGGACAGCATCGTGCTGGCGGAGGAACTGGCCAGCCATGATGATCTGGAAAGCGCGCTGACCGCCTATCATGAGCGGCGCGTCGATCGTTGCCGTTACATCGTGGAAAAATCGCTCGAAATATGCATGGGTCAGCTCGGTAAGGGCGCTCCCGTCGACAATCATAAAGCCACCGCGGACATGTTCGCGATGGTATCCCAGCCGATCTGAAGGAGCCAGATATGAGCCGCGTTACAGAAATTCGTTATGTGGGTTACGCCATGCCCGATCTGGAGGCTGAGCGGGCTTTCTACGCCGACCAGTGGAAGCTCGTCGAGGCAGGCGAAAAGGACGGGATGGTCTATCTCGCTGCCGATGGGGGGGACGAGCATCATGTAGTGCGCCTGCGCCAGGCGGAGGAACAACGCATCGACGTGATCGCGCTGGCCGCCGACAGCCGCGCCGATGTCGACGTCTTGCATGACAAGGTCGTCGCATCGGGCTGCCGCATCATCTTCACGCCCAAGGATCTCGATACCCTAGGCGGTGGCTATGGCTTCCGCTTCTTCTCGCCTGACGGCTTGACCTTCGAAATATCGAGTGACGTCGCCCGCCGCACCGCGCGAGAACTGACCCGATGGGAAGGCGTGCCGCAGAAGATCAGCCACATCGTGCTGCATTCGCCTGATCACAAGACGATGGTCGAGTGGTTCTGCCACGTGCTGGGCTTCAAGGTCAGCGACTGGCTCGGCGATTTCATGTGCTTCCTGCGCTGCAACAGCGCGCATCATCGCATCGCCTTCCTGCCCGGGCCGCCCTGCCTCAACCATGTCGCCTATGACATGCTTACGCTCGACGACATGATGGTCGGCATCAACCGGCTGCGGCTGAAAGGCACCGACATCCGCTGGGGTCCGGGCCGTCACACGGCGGGCAACAACACTTTCAGCTATTTCACTACGCCCGCTGGCTTTGCGGTCGAATATAGTTCGGAACTGGAGGACGTGGACTTCGAGGGTCATGAAGCGCAGGTCCATGCCCCCGCGCCCGGCATCATGGATCAATGGGGCATCGGCGTCGGTGGTCCCCAGACCATGCCGCATGCAGCGCCCGACAAGGGCCTGTTCCAGGCGACGGAGATCTGATCGATGGCTTTATTCGAATATTTCCCCAACTATATCTGGAACCTGTCAGTCGCGATCGCGATGGAGAGCGGCGGGCGCATCGGCGAGATCGTCGATATGTGCCAGCCGATCAAGGACGCGGCCTCATCAGGCGCGGACGCGGGCACGCCCATGTTCATGGCGCAGTGGGTCGCGATGGCCGACAAGCTGATCGACCTAGCAGATGAAGATGTGGCGCAGGGCCACGCCTTCTCCGCCTCTGACAAGCTGGAGCGCGCGTCGCTCTATCTATTCAACGCCGAACGCATGCAGGGCCATGGCCATCCCGGTCGTCAGGCCACCTATGGCAAGGCGCGCGACACATTCGATCGGTCCACCGCGCTAGGCCAGATCAACCGTCGGCGCGTGGAAATTCCGCTCGTTACTGGCACGATGCCTGCGCTCTACACGAGCGCACCGGGGGAAGGCCACCATCCCGTCGTAATCTATTGTAACGGCCTCGATAGCTGCAAGGAGCTGCTCTACTGGTCGCGCCTGCCCGAAGCACTGGCACGACGCGGCATTTCAACGCTCTGCGTCGATCAGCCGGGGTCGGGCGAAGCACTCCGCCTCCAGAACCTGCCTGTCGATCCGCATAGCGAAAACTGGGCGAGCAAAGCGGTCGACTGGCTGGAGCAGCAGCAGGATGTCGATCCCAGGCGCATCGGCATGACGGGTATTTCGCTGGGCGGCCATTTCGCGCCGCGCGCGGTCGCTTATGAACCGCGCTTTGCCAGCGGTGCCGTCTGGGGCGCGAACCACAATTGGGCCGAAGTCCAGCAGAAGCGCCTGAAACGCGAGGGCGAAAACCCCGTTCCCCATTATTGGGCGCATGTCATGTGGGCCTTTGGCGCGAGCGACATGGACGACTTCCTGGCCAAGGCTGAGGGCATGAACCTCAACGGCCATATGGACGGGATCAAGGTGCCCTTCCTCGTCACCCATGGCGCAAAAGACCGGCAGATCAGCGTCGATTATGCCCATGACTGCTATGACCAGCTGGTCAACAGCCCCAACCGCGCGCTTAAACTGTTCACCGAGCGAGAAGGCGGCGTGGAGCATGTCGGCGCGGACAATATGTCCTATGGCCGCGACTATATCGCCGACTGGTTCGCCGAAACCCTGCGCGGACAAAGCGCATGATGGCTGAGCAAGAGCAGACCGGTCAAGTCATCGCTTATATCGTGCGCGAGACGATCGTCAGCGCTGCGATCAATGGCGTGATCAGCGCGTTGTTCTTCTTCGCCATCTTCGGCACGGCGTGGCGCATTGCGGCGGGGGAATGGGGCTATGCCATCGATTTCCTGCCGCAAAGCGCTGCTGTGGCACTCATGGCCTGCATGGTGCCAGGCATGATCGCACGACGCGCCCAACGGACCGGGCGTCTGGCCGGCGACAATGGTCGTCCGGTGACGGTGCAATGGCTGTTGCGGACTGCCTTCGTCTCAGTCCTGTATGCTCTGTTGCTTGGCGCGGTGATCGCGTCTTTCTGGATGTTCAGTATTGTCGCCACACTGGACTGGCCGGTCGCCCTCCTCATGAAGATCATCTACGGCGCCGTCCTTGGCGCGTGGGTCACCCGGCATGTGCTGCGACGCATGGTTCGCGGCGCACCCCTTACCTAGGAAATATGCTCATGGATTTTGCCTCCGTTCGCCGCATCGTCACCGGTCACGACGCCTCCGGTCGCGCGATCATTCAGGAAGACGCCCCGGTCCAGCGCGTACAGCGTGTCGGCGGGGACATCGGCCCAATGTTCCACGAGGTCTGGAACACGCAGGCCACGCCCGCGCCCATCGACGCTGACTCTTTCGAACCGGCCGAACAGGGCATCATCCTGGCCGCGCCGAAGAACGGTACGCGCATCCGCGTACTCGACATCCCGCCTGAGGGCGAAGGCATCCGCACCATGACGCCCGAGGAAGCCCGCGCCCATTTCGCCGAAGTCGGCGCGCATGACGCCTCCGCTCATCATGGCGAAGGATCGCGCCACGCGCTGATGCACCGGACCGAGACTATCGACTATGGCATCGTGGTCGAGGGCGAACTGGTCCTGATCATGGACGAAGGCGAAACCACCGTGCGCGCTGGCGACATCGTGATCCAGCGCGGCACTAACCATGGCTGGTCCAACCGTTCCGACCGCAATTGCCGCATCGTCTTCATCCTGATCGACGGCGCATTCGACGCTGAGCTGAAACGATGAATGTTGAGCCGGCGCGCGGAGTGATCCACGCGTCGACATTCTAAGATAGTATTGGAAGGAAACAGGCCCATGCGTTTCGCAACGTGCGCCAACGGCACCCCCGATGGGGAGTTGATACTCTTATCGCGGGACGGCGCACGCGGCCTGCCGCTCGGTGCGCGCTGGCCTAACCTGCTGCATGCGATCACCGATTGGAACGCGTTGCTGGATGACGCGGCATCCCTTTCGGCGACGCTGGAGGCCGGTGGGGGCGATAGCGTCGATCAAGCCACCCTGCTCGCTCCGCTACCGCGCACCTGGCAATGGCTGGACGGGTCGGCCTTCGCAAATCATGGCGCTCTGATGCAACGGGCGTTCAATCATCCCCCGATCGAAACCGACCTTCCCCTGATGTATCAGGGCATGAGTCATTGCTTCCTGGCCCCGCAGGAAGATGTCGCCTTCCCAACCGAAGCAGACTTCATCGATTTCGAAGGCGAATTTGCCATCGTCACCGATGACGTGCCGATGGGCTGTTCGGCGCAGGACGCCATGGGGCATATCCGCCTCATCCTCCTGATCAACGACTGGTCGCTGCGCGCTGTGGCCCCGACGGAAATGAAGACCGGTTTCGGCTGGATCCAGGCAAAGCCCGCGTGCAGCGCCGCGCCGATCGCAATCACGCCTGACGAGCTTGGGGGCAATTGGCGCAATGGCCGCGTTTGCCTGCCGCTGCGCGTGGAGATTAACGGCGCATGGTTCGGAAACCCGTCAGGCGAAGGCATGGGCTATGGATTCCATGAACTGATCGCCCACGCCGCCCGCACGCGGCATCTATGTGCAGGGACGATCATTGGCTCCGGCACGGTGTCTGACGCTGATTACGAGCAAGTGGGATCGACCTGCTTGTCCGAACGGCGCGCGATCGAGATGATCGACCAAGGCAAGTCCGTCACGCCCTTCCTCCACTTCGGCGACCATGTGCGAATGACCGCCGGAACCGGCGACAGCCCGTTCGGCGAGATTAGTCAGACCGTTACGGCGTTCAAGCCCTGATCCCTTCTGATTCACCCCACGTCGTCTCCTACAGACAGCACCCTTGCAGGTACGGCTAGGCGCCGCACCTGGTGTAGGGCCGATCGTGGCTGCATGCCTACTGGCGCGCATGCCCGAACTCAGACGCCTTTCCAGCCGACAGGTTGCAGCCCTTGCCGGTCTGGCGCCGTTCGATCGGCAAAGCGGCAACACCAGCCGGCCTGGACGCTGCCCGGACGGCAGGCCAAGCGTCAGACGTTCCCTCTACCTAGCAGCGCTCACCATCGCGCGCTCAGGCAAAGGGGACTTCGCCGCCACAACCAGACGGCTGCGCGGCGCCGGCAAACCTTTCAAGCTTGCGATCGTCGCCACCATGCGAAAGCTCCTCATCACGCTCAACGCTATGGTCAAAAACAACACCAAATATCGCAATGCATGAACACAGTTGCTCAGGAGAGCCTTGGCATAAAGCGACATGCCGACGCCATCGTGCCAGATGATCTTGCAGAGGTCGCCGCGGCGTCCCCTGAAAATGTAGAGGTCGCCCGCGTAGGGATCACGTCCGAAACTTTGCTGCACCTGCAGGGCCAGGCTGCGCATGCAGCGCCACATGTCCGTCTGCCCCGTTGCAATCCATATCCGAACGCCGGAGGGGACTGGGATCACGGCTTGACCGACCGCAGCACTGCCGACACCAGCCCAGGTGATGCGCCAGCGGGAATACGCACAATCGCCCGCTCGAACTCCACGGTGATCGCCGATCCGCTCACTGGCATCGGATCGGGCTGCACCTGCACTTCTGCAAAGCCTTGGGCTGCCTGCCCCATTTGCCGCCGCCATCTGTAGATCTGGTTCGGCCGCAGATCGGCACGGCGGGCAATCTCCGCCACGTTCGCGCCGAGCGCCGAAACCCCCTCAAGTCCCCACTCCTGCTAGATATGCGATGGAACGCCCTGCGACTCCGTTAAACCGAATTGCGTCGCTATCGCCAATCCCGCTGACCATGCCAATCGGATTGTTCATGACAATGTATCGTCCTGAAAACTGTTGTAACTGGCCGGTAGCCGACCATCCGGTTTCAAGCCTAGATGTAGCGATAGCTTCCGTTCGCGCGAGATTATTTGGCTAACCAACTATGCCGTTCACCGGAGCCGCCGGGAACGTTCTTATCTGGCTAGAAAGCTATGATAAAACCGAGCGTCGTAAATAACGTCTTTCCGCAAGATGAGTAGCGCGCGTTCCGGATTACTCATCTTCACCATCGGCCAGCATCCGCATCGCCGCCCCGTCCAAATCGTCATATTGTCCGCTGCGCAGCGCCAGAAAGAAGGCGCAAAGCGCCACCAGCCCGCACAAAAGGGCAATGGGGATAAGGAGGACGAGGCCGGTCATTTCGCGCTCCCGTTCAGACGCAGGGCATTGGCGACGACGATAAGGGAGGAAAGCGACATGGCGATCGCCGCGACCAGCGGCGTGACCTTACCCGCGATCGCCAGCGGCACCGCCAGGATATTATAGCCGATGGCGAGCGCGAAATTCTGCTTCACCACTCGCACCGTCCGGCGCGCGACGCGCAGCGTGACGGCAACGGGCGCCAGCCGGTCGCCCAGAAACACGGCATCGGCGGTCAGCTGGCTAGCATCGCTTGCCGATGCCGGCGCCATGCTGGCATGGCCCGCCGCTAGCGCCGGCCCGTCATTGAGGCCGTCGCCGACCATCAAGATCTTTTGACCCCGTCTTTTCAGCCGTTCGATCAGCGCCAGCTTGTCGGCCGGGCGCAGATGGCCGATCGCGGTCGTGCCGGTCGCGCGCGCGACATCTTCCAACGCTTCGGGCCTGTCTCCGCTGGCAATCAGGATCGCCAGGCCATCCTGCTTCAAATCACCAATCAGGTCGATCGCATCGGGCCGTAGCGCGTCGGCGAAGCTAAGCAAGGTCGCATGATTGCCACGCCGATATTCGCTGGCGAGGCCGAACAGGTTGATCAGGCTGCGCGGCCGTGTGAGCGCCACGTCATCATGCCCATAACGCCCAAATACGCCTTCTCCGGCAACCTCCCGCACATTCTCGATCGCGGCCGCCTCGCCCCCGTTCAGTGCCTGCCGCAGCGCATTACTGAGCGGATGGCGACTGGCACACGCCAGCGCGAGCAGAATCGCCTTGTCCTGCGCCGCCAGCCGATCGAGATCGCGCGGCACCGGGCGCCCCAGCGTCAGCGTGCCGGTCTTGTCGAACACCACTTCATCGACCTCGGCCAATCGCTCCAGCGCCGATCCGTCCTTTACCAGCACGCCGCGCCGCATCAGCGCGCCGCACGCCACCACCTGCGCCGCCGGCACCGCCAGCCCGAGCGCGCAGGGGCAAGTGATGAGCAGCACGGCCACCGCGATCAGCAGCGCCTGATGTACGCCTGCGCCGGCGATCATCCACCCCGCGAAGGACAGCGCCGCCAGCAGATGCACGCAGGGCGCATAGAGCCGCGCCGCCCGGTCGGCCAGCCGCACATAGCGCGACTTGCCCTGGCCCGCCTGCTCCATCAGCCGGGCGATGTCGGCAATGACCGTATCGGGGCCGGCCGCCGTCACCGCGACATGGATCGGCCCGTCGATATTCAGCGCACCGGCCTGCACCATGTCGCCGGGTCCGACAGGGACCGGCGCGCTCTCGCCGGTCAGGAAAGCGATGTCCATGCCCGACATGCCTTCGACCACGCGCCCGTCCGCCGCCAGCCGCTCGCCGGCCGCGACCAGCATTCGCATTCCCGGTCGCAGGTCGACGGCCTTCGTCCAATGGCTGTGCCCCTGCCCGTCCAGCACCAGCGCGCCGGGCGCACTTTGCTTCAGCAGCGCCGCCACGCCGGCACGCGCCCGCACCCGCATCATGCTGTCCAGGCACCGCCCAGCCAGCAGGAAGAAGAGCAGCATCACCGCCCCGTCGAACCAGGCATGATGGCCGTTGGTTAGCGTCTCATACAGGCTCATGCCGGTCGTCAGCAGCACTCCGATGCTGATCGGCACGTCCATGTTCGTGCGCCCTTGCCGCACAGCGGCGAAGGCGGATCGGAAAAAGGGCTGGCCGGCATAAGCGACCGTCGGCAGCGCGATCAGCGCGGACAGCCAATGGAACATCTGCCGCGTCGCTCCATCCGCCCCCGACCAGATGGACACGGACAGCAACATGATGTTCATCGCGGCAAAGCCGGCCACCGCCAGCGCCCGGATCAGCGCCTTGTTCTCCGCCGCCGCGACATCGACGCCCGGATCGGCCAGCATATCGGCCTCGAAACCAATCGCGGCGATCGCGGCCTTCAGCGCCGGCGGTTCCAGCGTCGGATCGTGGCGGATGGCGACGCGCTTATCGGTCATGTTGACCCGCGCGGATTCGATCCCCGGCACTTTGGCCAGGCCTTGTTCGATTTTGGCGATGCAGCCGACGCAATGCAGCGCAGGGACCGCAAACAGGCTTTCGATATTGTCGGCCGCAGGGATTTCCGCGAAAAGAAGCTGGGTCGCCATCAGAAGACCTCCTGCAACAGATGCTGTTCGCCATGGTCGATATCGGCGCGGACCTGCCAGCGCCCGGCGGGCAGGCGGACGTCGCTGACATAGCGCCCCGGCGCCGCCTCATGGAACATAAGCTGTATGTCGGGAGCGCGGCCCAGCGGATGCTCCGCCACCGCCGCGATCCGGGCGCCCGCCACCGCCACGCCCTTCGCATCGGTCAGCGTCAGCGCGACATGGCGGTCCGCATCCAGCGCCATGACGTCCTGCCAGCCGAGCCGATCCTGCATCCGTGCCTGTGCCAGATAGCGGTTGAACTTCTGGCTTTCGACATAGCTGTTATCGACCACCGTGCCGCCGAAGGACTGTACCGCGATGGTCGCCATCAGGGCATTCACGACAATCACCACCGCGAAGAAGGCGACCAATATGCCGGTCATGTGCCAGCCGGTGAAGCGACGGATCATATCTCAGGGCCTTTCGAAACGGGCGGGTTCGCTGTCGCCGCCGCCTTCGCGATCGGTGGCGCGCACGGTGAAGGTGAAGTCCTGCCGGGCGGTGCCGGCGGCGGGCGCCGCGATGAAGAGGCGCAGCTTGGCCACGCTGTCGGCCGGGACGGTGGCGGTGACGGCGGGGGCGGCCGCCTCGCGCGGCATGGCGTCGGTCCACAGCATCGCGCCGGGCAGGCCATCGACGGCAACCGTGACCGGGCGGGGCCGCGCCTCCATATTGCGGACCTTGACCATATAGGCGTTGCGGATCGCCCCGTCGGACAGGCGCACGAAGATCGGGTTGCGATCCTGCTGCGCGGCAATGTCGATCCGGGTGCGCGCGCTCAATGCGAACAGCATCGCCGCGCCGATCGACACCCACACCGCCGCATAGGCCAAAGTGCGCGGTCGCAGCAGCCTGTTCAGCACGGGCTTTGGCGCCGCGCCCTTCCTCTCCGCCTCCGCGTCCTCCTGCGTGCAATAGTCGATCAGGCCGCGCGGCCGCCCCACCTGCGCCATCACCGTGTCGCAAGCGTCGATGCACAAGGCGCAAGTGATGCAACCGACCTGTGCGCCATCGCGAATGTCAATGCCGGTCGGGCAGACCGCGACGCACTGATTGCAGTCGATACAGTCGCCGAACAGGGCGGGATTGGCCTGCGCTTTCTTCACGCTGCCGCGCGTCTCACCGCGCCAGTCCTTGTAGGTGACGACCAGCGACGTTTCGTCCAGCATGGCGGTCTGGATGCGCGGCCAAGGGCACATATAGATGCACACCTGTTCCCGCATGAAGCCGCCCAGCAGGAAAGTCGTCGCGGTCAGCACGGCCACGGTCGCATAGGCGACCGGCGCAGCGCCGCCGGTCCAGAACGCATGGCTAAGGCCGGGCGCATCTGCGAAGTAGAAGATCCAGGCGCCGCCGGTGGCGAAGGCGATCGCCAGCCAGATGCCCCATTTGGCAAGGCGGCGGGCCAGCTTCGCCGCGCTCCATGGTGCCTTCGCCAGCCGGATCTGCGCATTGCGGTCGCCATCAATCGCGCGCTCGACATGCTGATACAGGTCGGTCCACACCGTTTGCGGGCAGGCATAGCCGCACCAGGCCCGCCCCACCGCCGACGTCACCAGAAACAGCCCGATCCCCGCCATGATGAGCAGGCCGGCGACATAATAAAATTCATGCGGCCAGATTTCGATCGCGAACATATAGAAGCGCCGGTGCGCCAGATCGATCAGCACCGCCTGGTCGGGCGCATAAGGCCCGCGATCCCAGCGCAGCCATGGCGTGCCCCAGTAAATGGCCAGCGTCATCGCCATGATCGCCCATTTAAGGCGCCGATAGAAGCCGTCGACCGCCTTGGGATAGACGCCCTTGCGCTTCTCATAGAGATCGGAAGAACCGGCTGACATCAGCATGGCGGGATTCCGTTGGGTCTTAAAATCTCCGTCATCCCGGGCTTGACCCGGGATCCCACTTCTTCTTCGCGCCTGTTGAAAAAGGCAGCTGGACCCCGGGTCAAGCCCGGGGTGACGGAAGCGGAGAGATTATTGCGCGCCATTGCCCGCTTCCACTGGCGCCGCCTCGCCGCCGCCCAGGCTATGGACATAGGTGGCAAGCATGCGAATGGTCGCCTTGTCGAGCTTGTCGTCCCAGCGCGGCATCACGCCCTGACGGCTGTTCCATACCGTTTCGCGGATCGTCTCCGCGTCGCCGCCATAGAGCCAGAGGCCGTCGGTCAGGTTGGGGGCGCCCAGCACCCGCGTCCCCTTGCCATCCGCGCCGTGGCAGACCGCGCAATTGTCGGCGAAGACCTTCGCCCCCCGTTGCGATGCGGCGCTGGTCTTGTCTTGTCGGCTGATGACGCGGACATGGGCCAATACATCATTGACCTGCGCGCCGGTCAGCAACTGGTCGCGGCCGAATGCGGGCATGATCGATACGCGCGTCTCCGCATGATCGGGGTTGCGCACGCCGTCGGTGATCGTCTTTTCGATCGTGGCGAGATCGCCGCCCCACAGCCAGTCGTCGTCGTTGAGGTTGGGATAGCCCTTCGCGCCCGCCGCGCCGGAACCATGGCACTGGACGCAATGGACCTTGAAAGCGGCGCGACCACCCTCGACCGCCGCCTGCATCAGTTGCGGCCTGGCGGGCAGGTCGGTGATGGCGGTGTCCGCAATCGCTCGCCGCAACGGCGCGACTTCCGCTTCCCGCGCAGCCAGTTCCTTGTCCAGCGCCCCCCGGCTCGACCAGCCCAGCGCCCCGCGCGTATAATCGTGCAGCATCGGGATCGCCGGATACGCAATCACATAGCCGATCGCGAAGAGGATGGTCGCATAGAAGGTCCACAGCCACCAGCGCGGCAGCGGCGTGTCCAGTTCGGCGATTCCGTCCCACTCATGGCCCTTCAATTCAGTGCCGGTGGCAACGTCGATATGTTTGTCCTGTCCGTCAGCCATGATCGGCCTCCGTCTCATCACTCTGGAAGATCATCGTGGAGGCGTGGCGGCTGTGTCGGCGGCCACGCGGCAGGAAGTGACAGCCGACGAGGACAAGATAGGTCGCCCCCATGAAGACCAGCCCCCAGCTGTCGGCGAAGTGGCGCAAGGCATCGTAACTCATCGCGGCTGCTCCCCTTTCTGGTCTTCTTGGGGCTTGGCCGCGTCCACATCGACAAGCGTGCCCAGCATCTGGAGATAGGCGACCAGCGCATCCATCTCGGTCAGCCTGGCGGGATTGCCGTCGAAGTCGCGCTGCTGCGCCTTGGGATAGCGTTTGAGGAGGTCGCTGGCGTCGGCATTTGGATCGGCCTGTGCGGCCAGATCTGCGTTCGCCTTGGCCACATCATCCTTGCTGTAGGGCACACCCACCCGCCCCAGCGCGGTCAGGTCGTCGCGCATGTCGCCGGCCGTCAACTCGCGCTCGGCGAGGAAAGGATAGGTCGGCATGATGGACTCCGGCACCACGGCGCGCGGATCTTTCAAATGCTGGACATGCCATTCGTCCGAATAGCGACCACCCACTCGCGCGAGGTCCGGCCCGGTGCGTTTCGACCCCCATTGGAACGGATGGTCGTACATACTCTCCGCCGCCAGGCTGTAATGACCATAGCGCTCCGTTTCGTCGCGGAAGGGGCGGATCATCTGGCTGTGGCAATTGTAACAGCCTTCGCGGATGTAGATGTTCCGGCCCGCCAGTTCGAGCGGGGTATAGGGGCGCATCCCCTCCACCTTCTCGATCGTATTGTCGATCCAGAAAAGCGGCGCGATTTCCACGATGCCGCCAATGGCGACGACGATCAGAGAGGCGATGCCCAGCAGCGAGATATTCCGCTCCAGCCTGCCATGGTCGAAGAATTTGGAAGCCATGTTGGCGTCTCCTTATGCAGGCTGGGCAGCGATGAGAGGCTTGTCGGCGATCGGATCATAGGCCGCGTCGCGCATCGGCTTTTCCGTACGCAGGGGCGTGCCCGCGATGGTCATGCCGATGTTCCAGGCCATGATGATCGCGCCGCTCAGATACAGCAGGCCGCCCGCCGCGCGGATGAGATACATGGGCAGCATCGCGCTCACGACTTCGGAGAAGCTGTAGACGAGATAGCCGTCGGCCCCATATTCCCGCCACATCAGCCCCTGCATGATGCCCGCGACCCACATGGCGGCGGCGTAGAGGACGATCCCCAGCGTCGCGAGCCAGAAGTGCCAGTTCACCAACCGCAGCGAGTAAAGGCGTTCCCGCCTCCAAAGGCGCGGCGTCAGATAATAGAGGCAGGCAAAGGTGATGAGGCCGTTCCAGCCCAATGCGCCGCTATGCACATGGCCGATCGTCCAGTCGGTATAGTGGGACAGGCTGTTGACCGCCTTCACCGACATGACCGGCCCTTCGAAGGTGGACATGCCGTAGAAGGCCAGCGCCATCACCATCATGCGGATGATCGGATCGGTGCGGATCTTGTCCCAGGCGCCGTTCAGCGTCATCAGGCCGTTGATCATCCCGCCCCAGCTGGGCATCCACAGCATGATCGAGAAGACCATGCCCAGCGTTTGCGCCCAGTCGGGCAGCGCGGTATAATGGAGGTGGTGCGGACCTGCCCAGATATAGAGGAAGATCAGCGACCAGAAATGGATGATCGACAGGCGATAGCTGTAGACCGGCCGTTCCGCCTGCTTGGGCACGAAATAATACATCATGGCCAGGAAGCCGGCGGTCAGGAAGAAGCCCACCGCATTATGGCCGTACCACCATTGCGTCAGCGCATCCTGCACCCCGGCAAAGGCGCTGTAGCTTTTGGAGCCGAGCAGGCTGACCGGCATGGAGAGGTTATTGACGATGTGCAGCATCGCTATCGTCAGGATGAAGGCGAGGTAGAACCAGTTCGCCACATAGATATGCGGTTCGCTGCGCTTGATGACGGTGCCGCCAAAGACGATCAGATAGCAGACCCAGACGATCGTCAGCCACATGTCGACATACCATTCCGGCTCGGCATATTCCTTGCCCTCGGTCATACCGAGCAGATAGCCGGTCGCGGCCAGGACGATGAAGAGCTGATAGCCCCAGAAGACGAAGTCAGCGAGCTTGGGCGCAAAGAGCCGCGCGCGGCAGGTGCGTTGCACGACATAGAAGCTGGTCGCGATCAGCGCATTGCCGCCAAAGGCGAAGATCACCGCCGATGTGTGCAGCGGGCGTAGGCGGCCGAAGCTGGTATATTCGATGCCAAGATTGAGCGCCGGGAAGGCCAGCTGGAGCGCGATATAGAGACCCGCCAAGAAACCGGCGAGGCCCCAGAAGACGGTCGCGATCACGCCCCAGCGGATGACGTCGTCATAATATTTGCCCTGATCGGCGGGCATCTTCAACAGACCGCGCGCAAACCCCGCATAGTCGGCGCTGCGCATGGCATAGACGGCCAGCCCCAGCGCGATCGCGCTCACGATCCCCATATGGACGGCAAAGCCGCCGTCGCGCGCCGCCAGCATCGCCGCAAAGGCGATCAGCGCCAGCGCGAACCAGCCGCCCGTCCGCATCACCAATCTGTCCATCGACTTGTCCCCGCATCAGCTCATTGCGGTGCTCCATCGGACAGGCGCCGCGCTTATGCCTTGATCCTTGTCAAAAGCGGGCGGCGGGGTCTTTACGGGATAGTGCGTAGGGAGAGGAGAAGGCACCCTTCCATTCGTCATCCCCGCGAAGGCGGGGATGACAGAGAATGGCTATCTGGATTAAGCAGGTTCTAGCCCGCCTCCGTCAGCGCCTCCAGCGCGGCGCTGTCCACCAGCCGCACGCCGCGCCGGCCGACCAGATCGATCACGCCCGTGCGCTTCATCTCGGTCATCTGACGCGAGACGGTTTCGATGGTCGTGCCCAGCACGTCCGCAATCTGCTGGCGCGACAGGGGCAAGTCGATCACGCCGTCCGCATCCGCGCGCAACCGTCGCCCCATGTCGAGCAGGAAGGTCGCGACCTTCTCTCGCGCGGTCTTGCGACCCAGCAGCAGCATCCAGGCGCGGGTGCGGTCCAGGTCGTCGAGCGTTCGCTGCAAAAGGCGATGCTGCAATTCGCCATGGCGCAGGGCAAAGCCGTCGAAACTGCCGCGCGGAAACAGACACAGCCGTGCGTCGGTCAGGGCTGTCACGCTATGCGGCGTGCGTGCGCCGAAGGGGCGACCGATAAAGTCGGCAGCATAGACCACGCCCACGATCTGCTCACGCCCGTCGCCGGTGGAGGTAGCGAGTTTCAGCGTCCCGTCGATCACATTGGCGACCACGGTGCTGTCGCCCCCCTCCCACATCACCGTCTGACCGGCCTGCAATGTGACGCGCCGCCCGATCCGGCTGAGCGCGTCGCGATCGGCATCATCGAGGCCAGCGCAAATGGCATGATCGCGGACCACGCAGTTTTCGCAGGACTGCCCGCCACAGGAGCGAGCCACGGGCGGAAGGGCGCCGTTTTGCGCCATGTCAAATCGCATTTCCATGCCCGCTGCATGACGCGGCGGCAGGCCGCGACCTATCCGTAAATGTCCCTAGAGATGGGTGGGATCGGCCAGTTCGGAGTAGGAGATTGCGCGCTTAACTTCGCACATTTCCCACCTACTGCGACATTTGCGAACAAATGTTGGAAATTTTGTTGCGAGAGCTGCGGGTGTGGTTGTCGCGGTGTCTATAGCAAGGATGGGGGGCAGCAGTGCTGGATTGCTCCACCTACTGTTATCCTATCGAAGGCCGGGATTTCAGGCCGCCATGCGCTTCCCCTCCTGCGACCCCAGCCTTCGCTGGGGTGACGAATAGGGCCATCACCCGCCCGTCGCCTCCATCCCTTCACCCGCGTGAAATGCTATGCGCAGCGCTTCGGCGAGGCTTTTCACCTCCAGTTTCTGCATCAAATTGGCGCGGTGGATTTCGACCGTCCTTGGGCTGATGCCCAGATCATAAGCGATGCTCTTGTTAGGCAGCCCGTCCACAAGCCCGTTCAGCACGTCACGTTCCCGGTCGGTCAGCACGTTCAGTCGCGCCTGCGCCTCCTGAGCGCGGGCGCTGGCGCCGCGTGCCGCGATCGACTGGCGGTGGGCAGCTTCTATACAGGAAATCAATGCCGCTTTTTCGAACGGCTTTTCGATGAAGTCGCTGGCGCCCGCCTTCATCGCGGCGACCGCCATGTCGATGTCGCCATGGCCCGTCATGATGACCACCGGCAGCATCACGCCATGCGTGCGCAGCTCACTCTGCACCGCCATGCCGTCGATATCGGGCATGCGCACGTCCAGCAGCACGCATCCGGCCGGCAGGGCGGCCGCCTCCTTCAGAAATTCATGCCCCCCGTCGAACAGGCGCACGGCATAACCACTCGTCTTGAGCATGAAGGATAGCGACCGGCGGATCGCATCGTCATCATCGACGACATAAATGGGATAGGGCTCGCTCATGCGCGTCTCCGGCTCAGTCTTCGGCGATATCGAGGGTGAAGTGGAAGGCGGTGCCGCCCCAGGATGAGGGTCCGGCCCATATGCGGCCGCTATGCCCCTCTACGATGGTCTGGCTGATCGACAGGCCCACGCCCAGGCCGCGCGCCTTGGTCGTCGAAAAAGGGGTGAAGAGCGTGCGCGACATATCCGGGTCCAGCCCTGGCCCACTGTCGGCCACGATCACCTCAACCTTGCCCGGTACGTCGGTGGCGGGGGCAGCGGTTACGCGCAGGATGCGCACCGGGCTGTCCTGCATCGCCTCCACCGCATTTTTGACGAGGTTGATGACCACCTGCTGCAATTGCACCCGGTTCACGAACACGCGATCGATGGCAGGATCGACGCTGACGTCCATGTCGATGCCCCGGCTGTCGATGCCAATGAAGGCCAGAGCCGCACCCTCCGCCAGCAACCCCCGCAAGGGTTCGGACTGGCGCATGGTTTCGCCGCGCTTGATGGATTCGCGCAGCGAGCGGATGATCTCCCCCGCCCGCAGCGCCTGCCCCGCGCTCTCGTTCATCGCTTCGCGCAGCATATCGCGATCGACGGGGCCATCCCCTTCTAGCAGATCGCGCCCCGCCTCCATATAATTGGCGATCGCGGTCAGCGGCTGATTCAGTTCATGCGCCAGCGCGGCGGCCAGCGTGCCCATGGCGGTGACGCGCCCGGCATGGGCGAGTTCGGCCTGTAAATCGGCGACGCGTCGTTCGGCCTGCTGCCGTTCGGTCAGGTCGCGGATGAAGCCGGTGAACAGGCGGCGGCCTTCCGTCTCCACTTCCCCCACCGACAATTCGATGGGGAAGGTCGATCCGTCCCGCCGCCGCGCGCTGGTCAGCCGGCCAATGCCGATGATCCGCCGTTCGCCAGTGGTCAGATAATGGTCGATATAGCCGTCATGCCGCTCCCGATCGGGCGAGGGCATCAGCATGGAGATATTCTCCCCCAGCACGTCGCCTTCGGCATATTGGAACATGCGTTGCGCCGCCGGGCTGAAGGACACGATCCGCCCGCGCATGTCGATGACGATCAGCGCATCAGGCACGGTGGTCAGGATGGACCCCAGCAACGCCTGTTCCAGACTATGATCGCGCAAGCCCAATCCGTCGGTGTCGTCGTCCGCTACTGCCATCGGGGGATCATGCCGTCCTTTCAGTGCGCCAGCAAGAGCGGCACGGGCGCGGTGCGCAGCAGCGAGCGGGTGACGCCGCCGAAGATCAGCTCGCGCCAGCGGCTGTGGCCGAAGGCACCCATGACGACCCAGTCGGCGTGCAGGCTGGCCATCGCGTCGCGCAGCGCGATCTCGGTCGGGCGGTCGGTGCGGGACCAGCTGTGTAGTTGCGCCTTTATGCCATGGCGGGCGAGATATGCGGGTGCATCCGTCGCAGGGAAGGCGCTGTCGGCCTCCTCCACAGTCACCACATCCACCGCCTCAGCCAATTTGAGCAAAGGCACGGCGGCGCGTAGAGCGGCGCCGGCGTCCGCCCGCCGAGCACCAGATCCGGCACGATCGGCAGAGGATCGCGCAGGCTGCTCCGGCCGCCTTCGGGCAAGCTGGCCACGATGATGTCGGCCAGTTTCGCGGCGGACAGCAGGCCCGGCAGGCTGTCGCCCTGCATCGACTGCCAGTCCCATGCCACATCCTCCTGCGCGAAATGCGCTTCGGTACGGGTCCGGAACGCCTCGTCAATGGCGTGGAGTTCGGCCGCGACCATGGGGGCATAGCCCATGCCGTCCTGTGCGCCGGCCGCGATCATATCCGGGATCGGCGTCACCTGGACACACTGGACATGGGCCAGCCCGGCACGGGCCAGGTCGCAGGCCACCTGCAAGCGGCTATCGGCGCCATGGTCATCATGAATATGCAGCAGGATCGTCTTCATGGCGCATCTCCGTCGGTTCATGCCCCGATTATGCCTGCCCCCGCGCGATCACTATCAGGGATAGTCCTTATAGCATTTCCGGGCCTGAAAAGGGATTCAAACTGGCATGACATGGACCACGATACGCCTGGAACTAGCCCGCACTCCGGCGTTCCCCAATGGGTCGGCCGCGCGCAGCTATGTGATGCGTCTGCCGATCGCCCCGGACGGCCGGATTGACGAGCAGGAATATCGCCACCATCCCGAATATGCGACCGTGCGCCGCTTCTGGCCGAACGAGCCGGACCAGCATGGCCATCTGCTGCGCACGGCGGAGGGGTGGACGCTGTCCTATGCCCCACATGACCCGTCGTTCCGTATAGAGGCGACAATGATCCGGTCGGGTAGTCATCTCATGCTGATCGAGCCGGATGGGCAGGCCCTGCCCTTCGAGGTCAAGGCCATCGCAGCCTGAAAGCGGCGGCCCGCTCGGACCGCCGCTCCGCCCACTACAGTTTGAAGCCAATCCCCACGCCCACGACCAGCGGGTCGAGGCTGACGCGCACCTTCTGCACGCCCGCTGCCGCGGTCGACAGGCGCGCCGTGGTGTCGATGTCGATATATTTGACGTCGATATTGAGGAACATGCGCTCGTTGAGGTCGATGTCGACACCCGCCTGCGCCGCCCAACCGAAGCTGTCGGACATATGCACCTTCGTCTTGCCGACCGCACCTTCCAGACCGCTCGACGCATCCTCATTGTAGAAGAGTGTATAGTTGACGCCCGCGCCGACATAGGGGCGGACCTTGGCGTCGGGCAGGAAATGATATTGGGCCGTCAGCGTCGGCGGCAGCACCCAGGTCGAGGCCAGCTTGCCGATCGAACCGGTCGTGCCGGTCCGGCCGCTGGCCGTATGTTTGGTGGTCGCGGCGATCAACTCGAAACCGATATGGTCGCTAGCCATCCAGGTGAAATCGACTTCGGGCGTCACCGCATTGTCGACGCTTACCTTCTCGCCGGGGAAGCCGGGTAGCACCGAACCGCTCTTCTCATTGGGCGCGACCATGATGCCGCGCACGCGGATCAGCACGTCGCCCTGCTTCGCCTGTGCCGGGGTGGCGAGTGCGCCGACGATGGCGGCGGCACTCAGCAAAATGGCTTTCCTGTTCATTAGGAGTCTCCTTCCCTTCCGGTTGGTGACCGCCCTTTGCGCCCGGTCGATCAGCCCGGCATTGATCCGGCGCAAGCTGCAATTTGACGTGGCGCAATGCGTGGAAGTCGCGCCTGTGCGATCCGGCAGCCATGTGGACCTATCATCTCGATCTGCTCGCCCGCCCGGTGCCGCGCTACACCAGCTATCCCACCGCCGCCCAATTCAGCGACGCCGTGGGTGAGGCGGACCTATTGGCGCGGCTGGATGGGATGGAGGCGGACACGCCGCTCTCCCTCTATCTCCACATCCCCTATTGCCATGACATATGCTGGTATTGCGGCTGCAACACCGGTGCGGCCAATCGCACTCAGCGCCTGACCGCCTATGTCGAGGCGCTGGAACGGGAAATGGCGATGATCGCCGCCCGGCTTGGTGGGCGGGG
The DNA here is from genome assembly GCF_008710165.1 of Sphingobium limneticum. Lineage (NCBI taxonomy): Bacteria > Pseudomonadati > Pseudomonadota > Alphaproteobacteria > Sphingomonadales > Sphingobiaceae > Sphingobium > Sphingobium limneticum. Next base: position 29,070 of record NZ_VYQA01000027.1, read on the forward strand.
GCGGGTGCGGCGAATCGCCTTTGGCGGAGGCAGTCCCAATTCGCTGCCGCTAGTCGATTTCATCCGGCTGTTGCAGCAGCTGACCCGCTGCTTCGATGCGGGTGATGCCCATGTATCGGTCGAGCTGGACCCGCGCCGGCTGGACAGCCAGTGGATCGCGGCGATGGCGGCAATGGGAGTGGACCGCGTCAATCTGGGCGTCCAGACCTTCACACCGGCGGTGCAGGCACGCATCGGCCGGGTCCAGCCGCATAACATGGTGGAGCGCGCGGCGGAGGGGTTCGCCCGCGCCGGGGTGTCTGTGGGGTTCGACCTGATGTATGGCCTGCCCGGACAGGGGATGGACGATCTGGTCGCGACGCTGGAGGCCAGCATCGCCATGGCGCCGGCACGGATCGCGCTGTTCGGCTATGCCCACATGCCGCGCCTGCTGCCGCGTCAGCAGCGGATCGACGCCAGCGACCTACCCAACCTCGTAAGCCGGTTCGCCATGGCGGCGCAGGGGCATGACCGGCTGGTTGCGGCGGGTTATCAGGCGATCGGCTTCGACCATTTCGCCCTGCCCGGCGATTCATTGGCGCGGGCCGCGCGCGACGGAAAGTTGAGGCGCAATTTTCAGGGCTTTACCGATGATGATGCCGATGTGCTGATCGGCATGGGGGCGAGCGCGATCAGCGCGTTTCCCGATCTACTGATCCAGAATGAGAAACGCGCGGGAGCTTGGCGCGATCGGGTTGCCGCTGGCCGGCTGACCGCCATGCGCGGGCTAATCCGCGATGATTACGACCGGCGGCGGGGCCGCATCATTGAGGCGCTGCTCTGCCGAGGCGAGGCGCATCTGGGCGCAATACCGATGCCCGACCTGTCAGATCTCGAAAAGCTGGGGTTGGTCCAGTGTAGCAAGGATGGGGTGCTGCTAACCTCCGCCGCTCGCCCCTATGCGCGCGTCATCGCGGCCCGGTTTGACCCCTATCTGGCGGCCGAGGAAGAGCGGTTCAGCCATGCGGTCTAGCGCGGCTTGGCTGGCAGTGGTCGCCTGCTTCACACTGACGGCCGGTGCGCTGCCGGCTCCGGCGACCCCGCGCGCCATCCTTTTTTGCGGCAGGCCGCCGCCCGGCTGGGTACCGCCCCGGCATCGCCAGCCCCCAACGCGACCCGTGCCGGGCGGTCCCTGCCATGTTCTGCTGTGCAACTCCGACCGCGAAAGGCGGGGCAGTGCGTAGCGATCTGCTGAACCTAAAAGAATGACCGCTTCAAAGAAATGAAAATGAGTCACTGGACGACGTTAAGTGGCGGATCCCGGCACCGGCTTGCTGCTCTGCTCAAACTAGCGATGTGGCTTCCTTTTCGCGGCGCATAACCTTGCCCAGCGCCTCCCGGTATCCATCTACGACATTGGCATAGAGATGGATTTCCTGCTGAAGACCGTTTTTCATGCCGACGCCTTGAGACTTCTCGTTCGCGTGTCGCATCGTCTCCACGATCAGCATTATCATCTACAAAGGCTCATTAGGAAGGCCCGCGTCTCATGCAGGCCAAGATTGTCGAAGAACGATCCGGTGAATGCATCTCCGTCGTTGGTCAGTCTGTCCATGTCCACGGTCAGGTGCGTGACATAAATGCTCACGTGGGCCGTGCTGTCGTTTATCCGGTCTTTGAAATCTTTGAGAAAGCCATTCAGTTTTGGCTCTTCGCCTTCGCACGGAGCATCTCCAATATAACGGCGGCTGAGATTATCTTGATATCTCGCTGCCCCAGCACCAGAAACACGTCCCGCTCCAAACGCGAAAGGATACGGGCTGCATGGCCAGGCTCAAGGGCGCTCACCCGAGCGCAATGCTAGGCCTGGGCCGCAACCTCAAAGCTGACGATTGGCGCTGCCGCCTTGGGTCCAGGATCTTCGCCCCTGGCAAGGGCGAGCTTGGCCTCCGCGCGACGTAGCCGTGCCTGTGCGAGAGTAACCTCAGGATAGCGTCCGAATGAAAGCAGCTTCTCTTCGCCGTCGAACCGATATTTCATGCGCCAAAGGCGCGAGCCTGTTGGGCGGACAAGCAGATAAAGGCCTTGGCCATCTGCCAGCTTGTAATCCTTCGAACGCTTCGTGGCGTAACGAACCTCGAGTTCCTTGAGCGGCATGGGGGGATCTCCTGCTGAACGCTGGCGATTACCCCAGAAAATACCCCCAAATGCAAATCGATGTCCTGGGATTTGCCGCGATTC
>NZ_VYQA01000028.1:0-30442 GCF_008710165.1 Sphingobium limneticum
ATACCCGGGCCGCCAGCGGTACCCATATCGCGCCTGATCTACTCGCCCACGTCTCGCCGTTGGGATGGGAACACATCAATCTAACCGGGGAATATCGCTGGCCCAAATCCTTAGCGTAGGATTCCGCCCCCTCCCGCAAACGCCCCCTATAGCGAGACGCTGGCGGGCATGGTGCAGAAGATCGACGCCACCTTGCAGCGCGCCGACGCGCTGGTGACGGCAGCCAGGGACGGAGCAACGCCGCGTCACGTTGTTGACCGGATCGTAGCGGCAGGCGGTGACGCCCGCGCCGAGGACCGGCGGACGATCGCGACCGCAGCCGCAGAGCTGAAGGATGCAACTCGGGCGCTTCAGGGCGTCACCGCATCGGCGCGGCGGGGCTACGAGCAGAACCGCTGGTTGATGTGGACGGCGATCGGCGGAGTGGTGCTCGGCATGGTGCTTTGGGCGGCGTTCGCCGGCGTCGTCGCGCGTGCCGTGCCGGCGAGCTGGCAATGGCCGGAAAAGATGGCGGCGCGAGCGCTCGACCTGTCAATGTGGGAAGGCGGGCAGCGGATGATGCAGGCCGCCTCGCCCACCGCGTTCCGCGCGATCATAGCGGCCGACAGGATGGTGTTGGCCAATCGCGAAACGATCGAAGGGTGCAGCAAGGCCGCAGCCCGAACGCGCGAGACGGTGCGATGCACAATCAAAGTTGGTGCTAGCCTTGAGGAGCAGCAGGATAGCGACCGCTAGTTCCTATTCACTGCAACTCGATTTTGGCATGATTGCTGGCTCACTTTTTACTGATTTGCCCTGCTGGTTGCGCGAGCCGGCGCGCCAAGCTGCGACTATCAAATAGATACCTGCGGCAATCATCGGCACGGTGAGCCACTGACCCATATGAAGCCCTGTTCTGGCTGTGAAGCCGACAAGCTGGGCATCCGGCTCCCGGAAGAATTCGACAATGAAGCGAGCGAGCCCATAGCCAAGAAGGAACACGCCGACGAGCATGCCAGGGCGACGTCGGGCGTTGGTAAACCAGAAAAGGCACGCGAGCACGGCAAACAAGACCAGTCCTTCCAGCCCGGCTTCGTAGAGCTGGCTCGGGTGACGCGCGAGGCCATCGCGACTTCCGGGGAACACAATCGCCCAAGGCACATCGGTGGGCTTTCCCCAAAGCTCACCATTCACGAAATTAGCGAGGCGGCCGAAGAACAGGCCGATCGGCACGGTGCAGGCGACATAATCATGGACCCGCAGCCATTCGAGGCCGTGTCGTCGCGCGAACAGGATCAGCGCGAGCGAGACGCCAGCTGCACCCCCGTGGAACGACATGCCGCCGTCCCACAGCTTGAGGATTTGCAGGGGGTCGAAGATCATCTCAGGACCGTAAAAGATCACATAGCCGAGACGGCCACCGAGGATAACGCCCAACGTCGCGTAGAACACGAGATCGTCGGCTTGTGCGCGGTTCATCGGGGCCGCTGGTTGGGCCAGCAGCCGCAGCAGATACCACCACCCGGCAATGATGCCGGCGATATAGGCCAGCGAGTACCAGCGGATGTCGAGCGGGCCTATGGAGATGGCTATCGGGCTCAATCCGAGGCTGGCGAATGCGATATGGCTATCCAAGGATTGTATCCTGCCTGCGAGAAGCGGCGCTCGAGCGCGCCATGGGTTATTCCGGTGCGATTGAAGCGCCGGCATCCTTGAGCGCCGCAAACCCGCCGGGGACGTGGGCGACATTCTCCACGCCCATCTCCTTGAGTGATTTTGCGGCCAGCGCCGAGCGGGCGCCGGACCCACAATAGAGCACCAACCGCGATCCACTGGCGAGTTTGGCATTGTGGGTGGGGCTTTCAGGATCGACCTGGAATTCCAGAAGGCCACGCGGGACATGCACCGCACCAGCCACCAGCCCCGATTTTGCGACTTCCCCTGGCTCGCGGATGTCAACGAACTGGACCTTGGGATTGCCGACAAGTTTGGCTGCATCGTCAGGCGCGATAGTTTCGACAATCGCATTCGCTTCGGAAACCAGTTGTTTCGAGGTGCGTGTTGGCATCGACTTTCTCCTGTAAATGAACCTGTATCGGATGGCTCAGCCCTGCTCGGACTTGCCGCCTATCTGGCGCAGCATTTCCGGCAAATCTGTCGGGCAATCACCGCAAAGCTTGTTTGCCGGAACGGCAACGTCGATCTTCTTTGGGTAGGGAAGATCGAGAGCGGCCATGATCGCGACGAATTCCTGAACGGTCTTGCCCGCAAGGCGCGGGTTCCGTTCACGCTCCTGCGCCACTGTCGTGATGTGGCGATGATTGTAGTCGTGAGCCGGGTAGATCAGACCATCGCCCGGCAGCGTGAAAATCTTCTGCGTGACGGAGTGATAAAGGGTGGCGGCGTCACCGTTTTGGAAGTCGGTGCGGCCACAGCCGTCGATTAGCAGGGCGTCGCCGGTGAAGGCGCGAAGACCATCGGGCTGCTCAACCAGGTAGGTATGGTGGGCGTCGGTGTGCCCCGGCGTAAACAGCGGCTGAAGCTTGAGCTCGCCGACAGTCAAAGGCTGGTCCTCGGCGACCCCCACGTCAGCACAGGGAAGGCCGTCCATGGCGGGGTACGCGATCTTGGAGCCGGTAAGGCTGCGCAGATAGCAGGCCGATGTGACGTGGTCCGCATGCACATGCGTCTCCAACGTATAAGCCAGTTCGAGATCCAGTTCCTGAAGCGCGGCAAGGTCGCGTTCGATCGTTTCGAGGACAGGATCGATCAGGACGGCTTTGCGCGTCTCCGGGCAACCGAGGAGGTAGGTGTAGGTCGAGGACTCCGGCTCGAACAACTGACGAAAGATCATGATCGGTCTCCAATGGTGTCTAGCCGCCGATCCCGCCCAGGCTGCGGAACAGCATGTAGGCGGCCACGGCCAGCAGGACGAAAGCGAAGATGCGGGTGAGCAAGCCCTTATGATCGGCGAGCCGGATGGCGGTTTGCATGCCGGCGACGCCGCCAGCGACCCCGCCAGCGATGAAGAAGCCGGCCACGCGCCAATCCACGAGTCCTGACAGGGCATAGTTGAGGGCTGTCGCCGATCCGAACGTTCCCACCGAAAACAGCGACGATCCGACCGCGTTGAGGATGGGCATGCCGCTGCCGAGCATGATGCCGGGCACAATCAGGAAGCCGCCGCCGATGCCGAAGAACCCTGACAGGAGGCCGGCGAGAAGGCCGATCGCCACGAGCCGCACAGCGATGGGGCGCGTGATCCGCACGCCCGGGTCGCCGCCGCCGGATTTGCCGCGCAGCATGGAAACCCCCACCACGATCATCACGCCTGCGAACAGCACCAGGAGATGCTGACCCGCCACCATCTTGCCCAGGGTGGAGCCGATCAGGGCGCCTATGACGCCCGATGCCCCGAAGACGAGGGCGCAGGGCCACTTCACGGTTCCGGCCCGGGCGTGCTGGATCAGGTTGGCGAAGGCATTGGCGGCCACCGCCAGCGCGCTCGTGCCGATCGCGACGTGCGGGTCCTTCATGCCCACGACATACAGCAGCAACGGCAGGGCAAGGATCGAGCCGCCGCCGCCGATCACCCCGAGGGTAAAGCCGACGACGACACCGGATATGAGCGTGAGGATGTCGACCGGCGTCATGGGTTTGCCCCGGGCCTGGCTGCGCGATAACGTTCCTGAAGGGCGAAGACGCCCATGCCCGCCAGCATCGCCACGACGAACACCAGCGCCGCCGGCGCTCCGAGGCTCAGGGCGACCAGGGCCGGACCAGGGCAGTAGCCGACGAGGCCCCATCCGACGCCGAACAAAGCCGCGCCCGAGAGAAGCTTCTTGTCCAGGGACCGGGACGATGGCCCATTGAACGCCGGTGCGAAAAGCGGAGCATCGCGCCTTCGGCCGAGTGCAAATCCCAACGCTGAAACCATGACGGCCGAGGCCAGCACCAAGGCAAGGCTCGGGTCCCACGACGGCGCGGCGACATCAAGAAACGCCAGAACCTTGCTGGGGGCTATCATGGCGGAGACGATCAGGCCGAAGCCGAAAATGAGCCCCGAGGCGAGCGCGATGAGCAGCTTCCTCATTGCTCAGAGTCCGATGACGTGTCGGGCGACGTACACAGTCGCGGCCGCTGTGATGAGGAAGACGCCTGTCGCGGCGAGCGAGCGGGGCGAGAGCCTCGCTATTCCGCAGACGCCATGCCCGCTGGTGCAACCACTCCCGAGCCGAGTCCCAAATCCCACCAGAAGGCCGGCTGCGATCACGACGGCGACTGGGGCCGGCGACGTGAGGTCCGGTAGCAGGCCGCCCGCCGCCCGGTAGAGCAAGGGCGCGGCGAGCAGGCCGACCAGGAATGTTGCGCGCCAGGCCATCTCGCCGCGGACAGGCGCAAGCACCCCGCCGACGATGCCGCTGATTCCAGCGATGCGCCCATTGGCGATCCACAGGAAGGAAGCCGAGAGGCCGATTAGCGCGCCGCCCACGATGGCCGAGAATGGGGTGAAACCCTCCATCGTCAGGATTCTCTGCTCTCAGCTTCGTCACCGGCGCAAAAGAGTGCGTAGAGTTCCGTCAGGATCGGCAGCACGCGCTCGGACGTGATGCGGTAGAATATCGTCGTTTTCTCCCGCCGTGTTCCGACCAGGCCTTCGTCGCGCAGCGTGGCCAGATGGCGGGACAAATTCGACTGTGTCAGTCCGAGGCGTTCGCCCAGATCGGTTACCGACAACTCCCCGCCGAGCAGGCTGCACAGGATCATCAGACGGTGCCGGCTCGCAAGCGAACGGAGGAACGCTTCCGCTTCGCCGGCCTTTTCCTCCAGAAGCTCCGGAGACATTTTAACGAGGGAAGGTGGCACAGTTGCTCCAAACATCTTATATGTAGCATATATGATGGAGTGGTGTTCGATCAAGCGCCAGCTAGGAGGTTCCCCCCGTGAGCTACTATTTCGCCAAGCCATCGAGGCTCCTTCGAAGCGCCGGAGTGCGAGGTAACCCCATGCTGATCGACCAGGCTGTCCGTATCGCTTCCGAGCTGCGCTGCACGCTGGGACAGATTTAGATGCTCGATCGACGTTCGCTGTTGGCTGGCGGAGCGGCATTGTTCGCAACCACCGCTTGCTCGCGCTCCACGCCGGGCCTCGGCGGGGGAGGTGCAAACCCGCTTCCGATGCCGCCGCTGTTGGACGCACGGCCTGGCCGCTCATTCGCGCTACGGGTCCAGTCCGGAACGACTTCATTTTATCCAGGCCGGCCGAGTGACACGCTCGGGTATAATGGCAGCTATCTCGGACCGACGATCAGGGTGCGCCGTGGCGACGACGTGGCGGCTGTCGTGACCAACGGGCTCAACGCGGACACGACTGTGCATTGGCACGGGCTTCTGATCCCCGGAGAGCTGGATGGCGGCCCCCATCAGATCATCGCGCCGGGCGCGACCTGGCGGCCCACGCTCCCGATCCGGCAGCCCGCAGCGACCCTCCTTTATCACTCACACGTCCATGGGTTGACGGCCGAGCAAGTCTATTCGGGCCTGGCTGGGGCGTTGCTGGTAACCGACGACGAAGAGCAGGGCCTGGGGCTCCCGTCAGAATATGGCGTGGACGATCTGCCCCTGCTCATCCAGGATCGCCAGTTCGAAAATGGTCGCCTTGTCATGCCAGGCGGCATGATGGTCGCCATGCAGGGCCGGCGCGGCGACACGATCCTTGTGAACGGCGCGGTGAATCCGCTGGCGGCGGTGCCAAATCGGTTGGTTCGCCTGCGGCTCGTCAACGCATCGAACGCGCGGATTTATGAGCTGTCGTTTTCCGATCGGCGGAGCTTTCACTGGATCGGAACCGAAGGGGGGCTGCTCGAACACGCAGTGGCATTGGAAGCCATAACCTTGGCGCCGGGCCAACGTGCCGAGCTTCTCGTGGACTTCACGGACGGTAGGTCCGCCTCGCTGGTGACGGCGGCTGATACCAACAGCTCGATGATGGGCGGCATGGGTATGATGGGGCGTGGCGCCCGAAGGACCGATGCCGCGGCACCAGCGACCGTGCTGCGGTTTGAACCACGGCCGTTGGGACAGGCTCGTGCCAGCGGCGTCGTGCCGACCCTTCTGGCATCACGAACTGGGCCCGACGCCAGCAAGGCGGTGCGCCGTCGCCGTCTGAGCCTCAACATGGGCATGGGCGGCATGATGGGCTCAGGAAGCGGCGGTGGCGGCCTTACGATCAATGGCAAGCCATTCGACATGAATCGCATCGATGAGACGGTGAAGCTAGGCTCCACCGAAATATGGGAGGTGTCTGGCGAAATGATGCGCCACCCGATCCATATTCACGGCGTCCACTTTGATGTTCTCACCCGCGGTGGCGGGCAGCCCGATGTTCTCGACCAGGGGCCGCGCGACACGGTCCTCGTCAAGGAACCGGTGGAGCTTCTCATCCGATTTGATCAGCCGGCCAAGAGCGCTCCCTTCATGTATCACTGCCATATCCTTGAACATGAGGATAATGGAATGATGGGCCAGTTCAGTGTTGCGTAGGCGTAGGCTCCCACTTCTGGAGAGTTTATGCAGCGCCTACCGTCCAACAGGAGAGCAAGGTTGCCAAAAAGAGCTTTCGCCACATTTCTGCTCGCGGCAACGATGCTGACCGGCGGCACCTCGCTAGCTGCACAGGATAATCTGGTTTATCCCGTAATACCGGGATTTGGCGGGATCGTGGCCGTGCCCAGTGCTGCCGAGCGGCCCGATCCCAAGCTTCGCTACCGCGTCTTGTTCAATGTCACCAAGGCCGCAAGCTCTCCCGACAAAGTGAATCCCAGCCTTGAGAAGGTCGCGCGCTTCGTGAACCTGCTAGGCGCGGACAAGGTCCATCCGGCTGGTGACATCGCCGTCATCATTCATGGTCCCGCGACCCCGCTCGTCCTGCAGAACGCGCCATATGCGGCGCGTATGAAGGTAGCGGCCAACCCGAACGCTGCGCTGATTGCCGCTCTCCAGAAAGCCGGTGTTTCAATCCGCGTTTGCAGTCAGGCCATGGTCGGAAATGAGATCATGCCGAACCAAGTGGCTTCGGGCGTTGAGATCGATGATTCGGCGCTTACAACCTTGGCGAATCTACAAATCCGGGGTTACGCGCTCATCCCGGATTGAAAGGTGCGATACCCCCTCACCCGCAGCAGCCCGCCACGGTCCCGTTCGCCTTCGCCTCCTGAATCGGAGGGCATGGGACATCGCCGAACGAGCAGAACACGCAGCAGTCGCCGGCCAGGGGCCGCAGCACCGCCGCGCAATGTCGGCAATCATAGAAGAACTGGCAGGCGTTGGTGGGCATCGTCTCGGTCGCGACACCGCCGCACTCGGGACAGGTCAGCGTGGAGGTGAGCTGCATCAGGAAAGCGCCTTTATAAGCGGCGCTTCAATGCGATCCCATATCAGCGCGGTCAGCGTCAGGGTCGTGCCGATCGTGAGCATGATCGGAGTTGCGCGGGACGGTAGGGTCACGGTGCAGGACCGATCCGCAGCGCAGGTCCTCCGACGCCGCACATACGCCCACCACCCGGCAGCCAGGCCGACGAGGGAAAGCGCCGTCAGGGCCCAGCGCAGAGGCATCAGCGCGGCGAAGGTGCTCGACAGGCCCGCCCCCACGCCCAGCGCCGCCAGCGCGAGCGGCAAGACGCAGCAGGATGCGGCGGCTAGGACCGCGCCGAAGCTCGCCAGCGCACCCAGGGCGGATAGCCCCGCGTCGGCGCGGCGTGGCGATGCGGAAGCGGCCAGGGTTTCGTGCGGCAAAATCCTTTTATTCATCAGTCGTCTCCGGCGGAATAACCCCCTAATGCCTCCTGTAGCGGCTACAGGAGCAAGCGAATTATGAGGGATGAGAAAGGCCTAGCTATCGGCGAGTTGTCGCGCCGAACCGGCGTGAACATCGAGACGATCCGCTATTTCGAGCGCGTCGGCATTGTGGCGACCCCACCCCGCACGAGCGGGGGCCGGCGAGTATATGGGGCCGGCCACGTCCGCGTCCTTGGATTCATCCGTGGCGCGCGTGAACTCGGCTTCACCCCGGCCGAGGTGCGCGCGATCCTGTCACTTGGCGGTCCCGCGCAGGCGTCGTGCAGTGAGGTCCGCGAGATCGCGGCCCACCACCTGGAGCGGGTTCGCGCGAAAATGGCAGACCTAGCGCAACTCGAAAGCCTGCTTGCCACGACGATCGACCGTTGCGAGGGCGACGGGGCGGCGAGTTGTGCCGTGATCGAATTGCTTGACCAATATACAACCACTTAGGTGTCAAAACCGGTCGGGGCTGTTGAAAAAAGGCCGGGTGATCCGATCGCGTTCCTAACGGGTTCCCTGCTTCGACACATCGGGAGCAGCGGCCATGATGGGTGAGCAACAGCGAGGCGGCAAGGGCGCAAGCTGGCGGGCGCTGGGAGCGATGATCCCCGCCGATCATATCCTGCACAGGATAGACGGGCTGATCGACCTGGGTGAACTGCGCGATGCGCTCGCGCCGCACTACAGTTGCCGTGGGCGTCCCTCGATCCCGCCTGAATTGCTGGTCCGCATGGCGCTGATCGCTCGCCTCTATGGCATCACGTCGGAGCGCCGTCTGTGTGAGGAAGTCCGCTTCAACCTCGCCTATCGCTGGTTCTGCCGATTGCCGCTCAACGCGCCGGTGCCGCACCACTCGACGTTTAGCAAGAACCGGCATGGCCGCTTCCGCGATGCTAGCATCTTCCGCATCCTGTTCGAGCAGACGGTGCGGCGCTGCGCCGATGCGGGGCTGATCGCCCACAAGGATGCCGCAATCGATGCATCGTTCGTCGCGGCCGATGCAAGCTGGCAGCGCAAGATGCGGGACGCCGACATGGCCGCGCCCCGGCTTCCCCGCCCGGTTTGTGAATGGCTGGCGGATCAGGCCAATGCTCCACCGCAGGAACATGGCGTACCGCGTGGCAAACCGGCCGAGGTGTCACGCACCGATCCGGCGTCGGCATGGTCGGCGCGCACGGCGCGGGGCCGGTTCGGCTATGCCTTCAATGTCCTGATTGACACGCCGGGAGGGGTGGCGATCGACGTGGAGGCCAGTCCCGCCCGCTTCGCCGCGGAAGTCGATGCGGGGCGGACCATGCTGGCACGGGCCGACAATCGGTTCGGCTATCGGCCAAAGCGTGTCGCGGCCGACACCGCCTATGGCAGCGCTGCGTTCCTGGCGTTCGTCACCGATCGCGGCACCATCCCGCATATCCCGGTGCTGGAACGATCCGAACAGACCAAGGGCAAATTCCCCCGCGAAGCCTTCCGCTATGAGCGGGAGCAGGACCGCTATGTCTGCCCCGCTGGGAAGATACTGCCCTTTCGCGGTGCCGATCGTCGGGCGGGCTTTCTCCGATACAGCGCCAGTCCTGCCGATTGCCGCGCCTGTCACCTCAAACGGAAATGCACCGCAGGCAGCAACAGGTCGGTCACGCACAGCGAATATGAGGACGTGCGTGAGATGGTGCGCGGCGAGATGCAGACGCCGCTATTCAAGCGGTCGATGCGGCTGCGCCGGGGTGTCGAGCGGGTGTTCGCCGATGCCAAAGGCAAGCGAGGGCTGACCCGCCTGCACCTTCGCGGACTGCGCGGTGCCGAAGAAGAGTTTCTGTTGGGCGCGGCCATTGCCAATCTCGTGCTGTTAGCCCGCACCGACGCAAGACCGGCCCGGAACCGTCGCCCGCCCCCGGTGCCGGAACGCATCGAGCGCATGGCCCGGATCAGCCGTGGCCGGTTCGAGCAATCCTACTACGCGACGATCTTCTGACGCCGGTTAGCCGGGTTCGCGCTCGGCCGCAGGGAAGTGGCGATAGAAGGTAGAACGGCCGACCTGGAGCAGCTTCGCGACCTTCGCCGGTTTGTCGCCAGCCTTGAGCAGCTTGCGGGCGGTATCGAGCATGTCAGGCGTCATGACCGACTTGCGGCCTCCGCCCGTGCCGCCCTTGGCCCGTGCCGCTGCCAAACCGGCAATCGTCCGTTCCTTTATCAGTTCGCGCTCCATCTCCGCGACAGAAGCGAGGATATGGAACAGCAGACGGCCCGATGGGGTTGCCGTGTCGAACCCGTCCGTCAGGGACCGGAAATCAATCTTCCGAGCGGACAAGTCCGCCGCCAGTTCGATCAGGCCCCCGATCGATCGGCCAAGGCGATCGAGCTTCCATATCACCAGCGTGTCACCGGCCCGCACGAAATTGAGAGCTTCGGTCAGACCGGGACGGTTCAGCTTCGCGCCGCTCACCTTGTCGGTGAACAGCTTTTCACAGCCAGCCTTGGTCAGCGCATCGGTTTGTAGCGTCAGGTCCTGGTCGGAGGTCGAGACACGCGCATAACCAACCAGCATGAGTCCCGTTATCCCATCTCAAACAGCGAATTTCGGGACTCATATTTCGGGAACATATTTTGGGAAAGCCCCGGCGGGCATACAGCGGATTTTTGTGTCGGTCACGGTCGTCCCGTTGGAGGTTCCCAATCGGGAAGGCTGATAACCGGCTCACCCATGGAATAAACCCGGACGAGCGTCGTCTATGCTTTCAGGACTGATGCGCCGGAGGCTTATGCGTAGACGATATTGGATGCTCGGTCTGACTGCTTCGGCCCTGCTCACAGGCGCAGTCGCGGCCGCCCCTGCCGGTGGTTACGCCAGCATGGTGGCTGCCGCGATGGACCGGATGATGGCGGGCATGATGGTCAAGCCGTCCGGCAACGTCGACCGCGACTTCGTCACGATGATGCTCCCGCATCATCAGGGTGCGATCGATATGGCAGTGGCGGAGCTGCGCTACGGCCATAACGAGCAGCTCAAGCGCATCGCGCAGGAGATCATCATCGATCAGCAGCAGGAGATTGCCGCTATGAAGTTGGCGATCGGTCAGCCGCTACCGCCTTCGACGCCGGCCCCGACGCAGGGCGGCGACCACCACAGCCCTATGGAGCACTGACATGATCCGGACCATCCTGCGCTCGGCCGCCTTGCTGATGAGCGCCGCACCGGGCCTCGCCATGGCGCAGCAGGCGCCGTGGAACGCCAAGGACATGCCCGTCAGCCACCGCGACCGCGTCTATGCGTCCGAACAATTCTCCAACACGGTGTCGGTGACGGACCCGGCCGACAACCGGCTGCTCGGCGTCATCAAGCTCGGCGATCCGCAGCCGATGAACTTCTCCCCGCTCTACAAGGGACAAGTGCTGGTCCACGGCCTGGGCTTCTCGCCGGACGGGAAGACCTTGGCGGTCGTGTCGATCGGATCGAATGCCGTGTCGTGGATCGACACCGCCACCAACACGGTCAAACACACGACCTATGTCGGGCGCAGTCCGCACGAGGCGTTCTTCACGCCGGACGGAAAGGAGGTCTGGGTCACCGTTCGCGGCGAGGACTATATCGCCGTGCTCGATCCCGCGACGTACAAGGAAACCGGCCGCATCAAGACGCCCGGTGGTCCGGGTATGACGATCTTCTCGCCCGATGGGCGATACGGCTATGTCTGTTCCTCGTTCAATCCGGTGCTGGCCGTGTTCGATGTCGCAACCCACGCACAGGTCGGACAGGTGGCGCAGCCGAGCCCATTCTGCCCCAACATCGCCGCGACGCCGGACGGCAAGCAGGCGTGGTTTACGCTAAAGGACATCGGCAAGACGGTCGCATTCGATGCCAGGCCACCCTTCACAATCCTCAAGGTGCTGGATACCGGGCCGATCACCAATCACGTCAACTTCGCCCGCACGGCCAAGGGGCAGTTCGCCTATGTGACGGTCGGCGGGGAGAATGCGGTGAAGGTGTTCCGCACGTCCGACTTCACGCTGGTGGCAACCATTCCAGTCGGCAAGATGCCGCACGGTGTCTGGCCGTCCGGCGACGGTCGGCGCATCTATGTCGGGCTGGAGAATGCCGATGAGCTGGCCGCGATCGACACCGCTGGCAACACGGTCGTCGCTACCGTGCCGGTCGGACAGGCACCGCAGGCGATCGCCTATGTGCCGAACGCTGTTCCGACAGGCCCCGGCACCGACAATCTCCAGCCGCTCGGCACGGCCGGCAAGGCGTTGCATCTGACTATGGGGCCGATCGGCGGCAAGGGTGCGGCAAGCAGCATCACCCTCTTCGACCAAGGCATCATTCAGGTCGTGCAGAGTGCCGTTACCGGTTTGCAGCCCAAGAAGCCCTACATGCTCGTGCTGACCGCCAACGCGGATGGTAGCGGCGCTGTAGAGCCGCTTGCCAACTTCATGAGCAACCCGGCGGGTGCGGCGATCGTCAACGCGTCGGGTCCGATCCGGCAGATCGTTCAAGGCAGCACCGCGACGCCCCGCCGTTTTCTGGCGGTCGCTGAGGTGGTGAACGGCGCGCCGGGACGCATCGTGCAGGTACAGCGCGACTGACATGGACCCGCTTGCCGCCGCGATCGAGCCCCTGATCCCCGGTCTGCGCCGCTATGCCCGGTCGTGGTTGCGCGATCGGGCAATGGCAGATGACGTGGTGCAGGATTGTCTCGAGCGCGCGGTCGGGCGCTGGCGACAACGACGCGGGGCGGAGGTGCGCCCATGGGTCTATACGATCCTGCACAATCTGTTGGTCGACCATCAGCGGCAGCATAGCCGGCGAGGCACAGCGGTTCCGCTCCACCTCGTGGACGACGCCACGCTCGGCCGTCCGGCCGATCAGGAAACAGGCCTACACCACCGCGACCTGCTGCGCGCCCTTGATGCGTTGCCCGAGGAGCAGCGAACGGTGCTGCTCCTCGTATCGGTCGAGGGCCTGCCCTATGCGGAGGTCGCTGCCGTTGTCGGCGTGCCGCTGGGCACGGTGATGTCGCGCATATCCCGGGCGCGCGACCGACTGGCGACCCTCCTCCGGGAGGGTGAACGGCCGCGATTGAGGAGCGTGCAATGACCAGCCCGATCGGCGAGGACGATCTGGCCGCATGGATCGATGGCAGGCTGTCGCCCGAGCGGCAGCGCCTGGTCGACGCCTATCTTGAAGGCCAGCCGGACCTGCATGCCCGTTTGCGGGAACAGGCGGAGCAGGCGCGAGCCCTTGCATCCCTGTTTGCCCCGATCGCGGATGAACCGATCCCGGCGACGATGCGCGTCGCAGCCATCAGGGGGCGGCAACGTCAGCCGCGATGGCAATTCGCCATCGCCGCGTCACTTCTGCTGGCGGTCGGGTTTGGCGGTGGTTGGTCGAGCGCGAAGTGGAGCGGTGAACCCCGCGCAGGCATCGCGGCGCTGGCCAACGAGGCGAGTGACAATTTCCGTGTCTATGCCGCCGACCGGATACGACCGGCGGAGATCGGTCCGGATCAGCGCGCCATGCTGATCCGATGGACCTCCGCCCGTTTGGGTGAGCGCGTCACCATCCCGGACCTCAGCACAGCCGGCTATCGCTATGGTGGGGGGCGACTGGTCGCGACGCCTCACGGCCCTGCGGCACTGCTCCTCTACGACGGACCGCAAGCGTCGAAACTCGCGGTGCTGACGAGGCCTATGCAGATCGACAAGACTGCGAGCATGACCAGCACGTCCAGCGGGACCATGGGCCGGGTCACATGGGCAGTCGACGGGATCGGCTATAGTGTGGTGGGCGAGCGGCCTGCGGCCGAGCTGCATCCGATTGCCGATGAAGTCCGGCGGCAGGCCGATGCGGCGCTGGTGTCCTGATAGCGCCCTTGCTGCTCCTCAGCGCCGACAGGCACCGGGCGGGCCAGCGCGATCAGGGCTTGCGCTCGGCATCCTTCCTGGCGGCCTCGGCCGGCGTCAGGCGGGCTCGCTCGCGGATGTGGCGTTCCAGCGGCGCGCCGACGAACAGGACGAGCATCGCAAGGATCACCCCGCCAGTGATGAGCGGTCATGGACGATCAAACGTCGCAGGCCCGCCTAACGCTCCAAGTCTTCGAGACCATCGCAGACGAAAGGCTGCCGATCATTCCGATATCCAGATTGGAATGACCATATCAAACGGTTGGTCGTATCGATCTAAGTACGCGATATATGCTGCATGACCCTGGAGCAGCTCAGAATCTTCGTCGGTGTCGCGGAGCGCGAACACGTCACCAAGGCAGCGGAGGTGCTGAACGTCACGCAGTCCGCTGCCTCCGGCGCGATTGCTGCCCTCGAAGCGCGCTACGGGGTTCCTCTGTTTCACCGCGTCGGGCGTGGCATCCAGCTGACCGAAGCAGGCCGCGGCTTTCTGGAGGAAGCGCGCGCGGTGCTGGGGCGGGCAGCGCATGCCGAGACGATGCTGGCGGACTATGCCGGGCTTGCCCGTGGTTCATTGCGGATCGTCGCCAGCCAGACGATCGCGAGCTACTGGTTGCCGGCAAAGCTCGCCGCCTTCCACGAACGCCACCCGCAGATCGCGGTCGAACTGGCGATCGACAACACCGAAGGTGCGGCAGCGCAGGTCCTGAGCGGCGCGGCGGAGCTCGGTTTCGTCGAGGGCGAGGTGGACGAACCGGCGCTCGCCCACTGGCATGTCGGGCGTGATCCGATGGTGCTGGTCGGCCGCGAGGACACCGGGCGCGTCGACGAGGACTGGCTGCGCACTGAACGCTGGATCGTCCGTGAGCTGGGATCGGGTACGCGCTCGACCTTCGAGGACGTGCTGCGAACGCGCGGGTTTGATCCGGCCCAGCTGACGATAGCGATGACGCTGCCGTCCAACGAGGCGGTGCGCACCGCCGTCGAGGCGGGTGCCGGCGTTGCCGTCTTGTCGCGATTGGTCGTCGCGCGCGCGCTCAAGGCCGGTGACCTTGTCGAGCTGCCGCTCGGGCTGCCCGACCGCGCCTTTCACGCGCTGCGCCACAAGGAACGCTATCGCACCCGCGCGGCCGACGCGCTGACGGACCTCATCAAGGAGCAGGTCGCATGACTGCCGACACGCACTCCGTTCTCAGCGGCCTCAAGCCGCTCAGCCGGCTCGATCATCCCCGCGAGATGATTCGTCAGTTCACGCCCAACTGGTTCGCCGCGACGATGGGCACCGGTATCCTCGCGCTCGCGCTGCCGCAGGTGCCCGGCATCGGGCCTTCGCTTAAACCCGTCGGCGAGGTGTTGTGGTTCTTCAATATCGCACTCTTCGCGCTGTTCGCCGGCCTTTATGGCGCGCGCTGGGTGATGTTCGGGCACGAGGCGCGGCGCATCTTCGGGCATAACACCGTGTCGATGTTCATCGGCACCATCCCGATGGGCCTCGCGACGATCATCAACGGCTGCCTCGCCTTCGGCATCGCACGGTTCGGGAATGGCATCGTACCGGTCGCACACGTCCTGTGGTGGATCGACGCCGCCATGTCGCTCGCCTGTGGCGTGCTGATCCCGTACATGATGTTCACCCGTCACGAGCACAGCCTGGACGGCATGACCGCGGTATGGTTGCTGCCGGTCGTCGCTGCCGAAGTGGCGGGCGCCAGCGGCGGGCTGCTCGCGCCGCATCTGGCCGATCCTCACGCGCAGCTCGTCACGCTTGCGACCTCCTATGTGCTGTGGGCCTATTCGGTGCCGGTCGCGTTCGGCATCCTCGCCATCCTCATCCTGCGCATGGCGCTCCACAAACTGCCGCAGGAGAGCATGGCGGCGTCCTCCTGGCTGGCGCTGGGACCGATCGGCACGGGTGCTCTGGGCATGCTGGTGCTCGGGGCGGACGCGCCGGCTATCCTCGCGGCGCACGGGCTGGCCGGTGTCGGTGCCGTCGCGCAAGGGATCGGCGTTGTGGCCGGACTCTGCCTGTGGGGCTTCGGCCTGTGGTGGCTGGCGCTCGCGACGCTCATCACCATCCGCTACTGGCGCGCCGGCGTCCCGTTCAACCTGGGCTGGTGGGGCTATACCTTTCCGCTCGGCGTCTACACCGTCGCCACCTTACGCCTAGGCACGACGCTGAACCTCGGTTTCTTCGGTTTCGTCGGCACGGTGCTGACAGTCGCGCTTGCGGCGATGTGGCTGCTCGTCGGCGCCAAGACGCTGGCCGGCGCATGGCGCGGCAACCTGTTCGTCTCACCCTGCATCGCCACCCCGAACTGATCCGCCATGATGATCGGATCAGTCGGTCCGATCACTTGCGAAACGCCCCTTCGATCCGCCAGCGTGGCTGGCCACAGGAGAGCCTTGTCATGGACAATTTCGACGCCGAACTGGCGAGTGAGACCAGCCGTCGCCGCTTTCTCAGGCATGCCGCGCTCGGTACCGCCGGCCTTGCCGCCGCGCCGGCACTGGCGCAGCAGCTCGTCGACCTGAAGCTGCCTGGCGGCAATGCCGAACGGCCGATGACCAGCGCCTTTCCCGGCAAGGGCAGCATGATCCTCCAGCGTGTCCATCCGCCCTTGCTGGAAACGCCGATGGACGTGTTCGACAAGTCGGTGTTCACGCCCAACGACCAGTTCTTCGTCCGCTGGCACTGGGCCGACATCCCGACCTCGATCGATGTCGAGACTTTCCGCCTCAACGTCTTCGGCCACGTCAACCGACCGCTGTCGATCAGCCTCGCCCAGCTGCTGCGCCTGCCGCGGGTCGAGATGGCGGCGGTCAACCAATGCTCGGGAAACAGCCGTGGGCTGTTCCAGCCACGTGTTGCCGGCGCGCAATGGGGCAACGGCGCGATGGGCAATGCCAAATGGCTCGGTGTGCGCCTGCGCGACGTGCTCGACCTCGCCGGGGTCAAGACAGGCGCGGTGCAGGTGCGCTTCGGTGCGCTCGATCAACCGGTCGTGGCGGGCGCCCCTGACTTTGAGAAGGCGCTCGACATCGACCATGCCCGCGACGGCGAAGTGATGATCGCCTTCGGCATGAACGGCGAGCAGCTGCCGCTCCTCAATGGCTTTCCCTGCCGGCTGATCGTGCCGGGCTGGTACTCGACCTATTGGGTCAAGATGCTGAACTCGATCGAGGTACTGCCCGGCCCCGACGACCAGTATTGGATGGCCAAGGCCTACAAGATCCCCGCGACGCCGGGCGCGAATGTCGCGCCCGGCGCCAGAGACTTCCCGACTGTCCCCATCAACCGCATGATCCCGCGCAGCTGGATGACCAGCCTGCCCGATGGCCAGACGATAGCCTATGAGGCATCGATCCCGGTCGGCGGCATCGCGATGGGCGGCGACTGCGGCGTCGCCAAGGTCGATGTATCGTCGGACGGAGGCCGCACCTGGTACAGGACGACGCTCGGAGCGGACGAGGGCAGGTACAGCTTCCGTCGGTGGGATGGTCGCGTGCCGCTGCGACGCGGTGCCAACCCGATCATGGTGCGCTGCTGGAACACCAACGGTGTCGCCCAGCCGATGAAGCCGATCTGGAACCCGGGCGGGTTCATGCGCGGCAATATCGAGACCACCACCATCATCGCGGCCTGAGGAGCGAGTAGCATGAAGACCCCGTCTCCCGGCATCATGGCCGCTGGCCTGATCGGCCTGACCGGCATTATCCTCGTCTCGATCGGGGCGCCGAGCAGCCGCAAGGCGCCTGCCCCGATCTCCGAGACATCCGAGCCGGCACCGCCCACCAGCGTCTCAGCCCGCGGCTTTTCGCTCGCCTCGACCAGCGTCGACCTGCCGGTCGATGACGCTACCTACCCCGATGGTCCGCACGCCGACGTCATCAACGCCAACTGCACTTCGTGCCACTCGGCCAGCATGGCGCTAACTCAGCCTGCGCTATCGGCGGACCAGTGGAAGGCGACCGTCACCAAGATGCGTGAGGTGTACAAGGCGCCGGTGGCCGAGAAGGACGTTGACGCGATCGTTGCTTATCTCACCGCTATGCCGAGCCAGAAAGCGGCACCCGCAACCGGCAAGGCACAGGATCCCGACCCCAAGGTGGCTCCTGATGTCTCAGGTGGAACCGGATAAGCAAACCTCTCGCATAATCTAAAAAGGCGATTTCGACAGACGATCGGCAGCCTTCAGTAGGACTTTTTCAACAGCCACGGTGGTTTGTTGAAGGTCAAAACCGTTCGGTTGTGACTTCAGCTGCGGCACGGGGCTTCTGAGCTCCCGGTCGTGGAGACGCTGTCTAACCTGTTTTATTCGTGGTTTTCCTGGATCTAAGCATGGGCCACGGTCGTTGACGAGTGAACCGTCGCGCGTTGCGTCCGGTGAACAGGAGCGGACAGATGCGGAAAAGCGGTGTTCTGATCGGGCTAGGAGCCTTCACGATAGCGCTGGCGGGAGCAGCTTATGCCCAGACGGGACGCAGCGCCGCGCTAACGCAGGTGGCACGCTTCGACCACCAGGTTACCGGCGTCGCCGTCTCGGCTGACGGGCGCCGCTTCGTCAACTTCCCGCGCTGGACCGACGACGCGCCGATCTCGGTTGCGGAGGTGATGCCGAATGGGTCGCTCCGGCCCTATCCCGACGCCAAGTGGAACAGCTGGCGCAACGCCAGGGCAAACGAAATGCCGGTTGGCGACTACTTTGTCTGCGTCCAGTCGATCGTTCCCGATGGCCAAGGCAATCTCTGGGTGCTCGATCCCGGCGCGCCCGGCAACGAGAAGATCCTGGAGGGCGCGCCGAAGCTCGTCCGCATCGACCTGAAGACGAACAAGGTGACCAAGGTCATCGCGGTGCCTGGCGACGTTGCGTTGCAGGGCACCTACCTCAACGATATTCGGTTCTCGCCCGATGGCCGGACCGGCTACATCACCGACAGCGGCACGCGCGGCGCAATCATCGTCGTCGACTTGGACGACGGAAAGAGCTTCCGAGCGCTTGATGGCCATCCGTCGACCCAGATCGACAAGAGCGTCACCGTCGCCATCGAGGGAAAGCCGCTTGTTCGCCCCGATGGGCGGCAGCCTACGTTCGCGTCCGACGGCATCGCGATCTCGAATGACGGGAAGACGCTCTACTGGCAGGCGCTGACCGGGAAGACGCTCTATTCGATCGCCACCGACAAGCTGCGCTCCGACGTCAGCGAGCGCGACCGCGCCGCCGCGGTGAAGACAGTCGCTACCACTGCCGTCGCCGACGGCCTGTGGATGAGCAAGGCGGGCACCCTCTACATCACCTCGCCGACCGACTATTCGATCCGGCGGCTCGCCGGGACGTCCACCAAGATTGTCCTAACCGACAAACGGCTGCGCTGGCCCGATACGTTCGCCGAAGGGCCTGACGGGACGATCTACGTCACCGCGAGCCACATCCAGGACACGCCATGGTTCAAGCCGGGCGCGCCGCCGTCCATCCGTACCGAGTTGTTCTCCTTCGCTCCGATCCGCTGAGGATCGTCATGGCCTACTTGCGGTACCGCGACGACATCGAGACGCTCGAACCAGACGAGCAGGCGACGATCGACGGCATCATCCAGGGGATGACCCAGCAGAGCGAGGTGGTCGAGAAGCGTGAGCAGCATGCCGTGCGCGCCAGCCATGCCAAGAGCACGGCCTGCGTTGTCGGCACGCTGACGATTGCCGACGACCTGCCCCCCGAATTAGCGCAGGGGCTGTTCGCCGAGCCGGGCAGCTACGACGTCGCGATCCGCTTCGCGCAGGGCCCAGGCGAGTCGCTGGGCGATCGCGTGTCGACACACCGCGGCATGGCGATCAAGGTGTTCGGGGTCGAGGGCGAGAAGCTGCCCGGGCACGATGCACCAACCCAGGATTTCGTGCTTGCCACGGGGCGCACCTTTCCGTCGGGCACGGCGAGCGGCTTCCTGAGCGATGCGAAGACGATCGGCGCCGCCACGCCCATGCCCGAGGGCGTCAAGAGCGCGGTGTCTTCGACGGCGCGCAACTTCAACAAGGTGCTGGGCCTGTTCAACACCGCCTATGCCAAGGCGGATTTCTTCGGCCATCCGTTCAGCCACCCGATCGGCGACGACTATTTCAGCCAGGCCCCGCTGCGCTACGGCGACTATGTCGCGAAGCTCGGTGCCGTGCCAGCGTCGCAGGCGCAGGACGCGCTCGGCGAGTGGCAGCTCGATCCGTATGAAGACGAGGACGGCTTCCGCCATGCCGCGACCGATTACTTCCGCGACCATGAGGCGGTGTTTGAGCTGAAGGTGCAGCTCTGGGCGAACGCGGAGACGCAGCCGATCGAGGACGCCTCGGTCGAGTGGCCGTCACAGGACAGCCAGTACCGCACCGTCGCCACGGTCCGCATCCCTGCGCAGGAGGCGTACAGCCCGGCGCGCGTGCGCTACTTCGACGAGGTGATGACCTTTCGTCCCGCGCATAGCCTGGCCGCGCATCGGCCGCTCGGATCGGTGATGAGGGCGCGGCTGCAGGTGTATCGTGCGCTGTCCGCCTTTCGCCACCGCGAGAACGGGGTTGCCGAGGAAAACACCGCCGACATCACTGCCATCCCGGCCTGACCCGAAGCAAGAAGGCGCAGATCATGCCGACAGCCGTCAACTCCGCCACATACGCCGCCGTGCCGATCGGCACGGTGCCAACCACGCTAACGATCAACGGTGAGACGCGCACCCGCGCGATCGAGCCTTGGACGACGTTGCTCGACCTGCTGCGGGAAGGCGAAGACCTGATCGGCACCAAGAAGGGCTGCGACCACGGTCAGTGCGGCGCGTGCACCGTGTTGGTCGACGGGCGCCGCATCAATTCGTGCCTCAAGCTGGCGGTGACGCTGGACGGGGCGGAGATCACTACGATCGAGGGGCTGGGCCAACCGGGCGACCTCCATCCGCTGCAATCCGCCTTCTGCGACCACGACGCGTTCCAGTGCGGTTATTGCACGCCTGGCCAGATTTGCTCGGCGCAGGGCCTCATCAATGAAGGCAAGGCTAAAACCCGCGAGGAAGTCCGCGAGCTGATGAGCGGCAATCTGTGCCGGTGCGGCGCCTATTCGAACATCATCGATGCGGTGCTCGACGTGATCGGAGAGCAGGCATGAACCGCTTCGACTATGCCCGCCCTGCCAGCGTCGCCGAAGCGGTGCAGGCAGGTGCCGGAGAGCAGGTCCGCTATCTGGCGGGCGGTACCAACCTGATCGACCTGATGAAGGAGAACGTCGATCGGCCGATGACGGTGATCGACATCAACCGCCTGCCGCTGGACGCGATCGAGGAGCTGGACGGCGGTGGACTGCGGCTGGGCGCGCTCGTGCCGAACTCCAACACTGCGTGGGACGCGCGCGTCGAGCAGCGGTATCCCTTGCTGTCCTCGGCGATCCTCGCCGGCGCCAGCCCCCAGCTGCGCAATGCCGCGACCAACGGCGGCAACCTCAACCAGCGCACGCGCTGCTATTATTTCTACGACGTCGCCACGCCTTGCAACAAGCGCGAACCGGGCTCGGGCTGCGGCGCGATCGGCGGGGTCAATCGCATCCACGCCATCCTGGGCGCGAGCGACCAGTGCATCGCCACGCACCCGTCGGACATGTGCGTGGCGCTGGCGGTCCTCGATGCAACCGTCCAGGTGACCGGCCCGGACGGCGACCGCGCTATCCCGATCGCCGATTATCATCGGCTACCCGGCGACGAGCCGTGGCGCGACAACACGCTGAAGCCAGGCGAATTGGTAACGGGCATCGACCTGCCGGCCGAGGATTTCACCCAGAACTACACCTACCTGAAGCTGCGCGATCGTCTGTCCTATGCCTTCGCGCTGGTGTCGATAGCCGTCGTGATGCGGGTCGAAGACGGCACGATCGCTGAAGCGCGGGTGGCGCTCGGCGGCGTTGCGCACAAGCCATGGCGCAGCACGGAAGCTGAGAAGCTGCTGAAGGGCCAGCAGCCGTCGCCGCAGGCGTTCGGCGCCTTCGCGGACGCCCTGCTCGCCGGGGCGGTCGGTCAGGGCGAGAACGACTTCAAGATCCTGCTCGCGCGCAAGGGGATCATCCGTGCGCTGAAGCAGGCCGCCGAGGCCACCCCGCAATCGCAGACCGACAAGCGCGTCGCGTAAGGAGCAGACATCATGGCTACCGCAGCGAAGATCGGGATCGGCAGCGCGATCAACCGTGTCGATGGCGTGGAGAAGGTCACCGGGACGGCGCGCTACGCCGCTGAGCATCCCGTGGAGAACCTGCTGTACGGCTACATCGTCGAGGCAGCGATCGCCAAAGGGCGGATCGTCAGTATCGACGAGGAGGCGGCGCGCGCTGTCCCCGGCGTAATCGAGGTCATCACGCACCTGAACCGGCCGCACGTCGCCTGGACCGACCACAGCTACCAGGACGAGCTGAAGATTCCCGGCTCGCCGTTCCGTCCGCTTTACGATGATCGCATCCAGTTCAGCCAGCAGCCCATCGCGCTGGTGATGGCCGAGACGTTCGAGGCAGCGCGCTACGCCGCCAGCGTGGTCGAGGTCGCCTACGCGGCAGAGGCGCACAATACCGACTTCGAGGTTGCGGTCGGCGATAAGTACGTGCCGAAGAAAAAGCGCAGCGGCTACATGGCGCCGAAAAACCGCGGAGACGCGGCGCAGGCGTTTGCGGACGCCCCGCTCAAGGCGGCCGGCGACTACCGGCTCGCGCCGGAACACCACAATCCCATGGAGATGTTCGGCTCCACCGTCGAATGGCACGGCGACGGCAGCATCACCGTGTGGGATAAGACCCAAGGTTCGCAGGGGGTGCATGCCTACCTTGCCAGCGTCTTCGGCTTTTCGAAAAAGAAGGTACGCGTGCTCAACCCCTATGTCGGCGGCGCCTTCGGCTCAGGCCTCCGGCCGCAGCATCAGGTGTTCCTGGCGGTCCTTGCGGCCAAGAAGCTGGAGCGCTCGGTGCGGGTCACGATGATCCGCAATCAGATGTTCAGCCACGCCTACCGCCCGCAGGCGATCCAGAGCATCGCGCTGGGCGCGGAGACGACCGGCAAGCTCACCGCGATCCGCAACGCGGCGACCACCTCCACCTCGCGCTACGAGGACAATATGGAGAACGTCGTCACTTGGGGGTTGATGAACTACGACTGCCCGAATGCCGACGCAGAATATACCGTCGCGCAAGTCGATACCGCGACCTCGGCGGACATGCGCGCGCCGGGGGCGGCGACCGGCATGACGCTGTTCGAGATGGCGATCGACGAGATGGCCTATGAGGCCAAGGTCGATCCGCTCGAGTTCCGGCTCGTCAACTACTCGCCCATCGATGCGATGAATGGCACGCCCTACACCAGCAAGGCGTTGCGAGAGGCGTTTCGCGAAGGGGCCGAGGCGTTCGGATGGAGCGAGCGCTCGGCCGAGCCGCGCTCGATGCGCGATGGCAAGGAGCTGGTCGGCTGGGGCTGCGCGACCGGCATGTGGGACGCGCAATTTTCCAAGACGTCTGCAAGCGCGAAGCTCACGGCCAACGGACATCTGGAAGTAGCGTGCGCGACGTCGGACATCGGCACCGGCAGCTACACGGTCATGACCCTGGTCGCCGCAGAGACGCTCGGCCTGCCGCCCGAGCAGATCACCGCCAAGCTGGGCGACTCAGACCTGCCGACCGCCCCGGTCGAAGGTGGATCGTGGGGGGCGGCATCGACCGGTGCGGCGGTACAGCTCGCATGCCAGGCGGTCGGCAAGAAGCTCCTGAAGGCGGCCGGCAAGATCGCCGGTGCACCGCTGGGCGACGCTAAGATGGATGACGTGCTGTTTGAGGACGGCTGCATCGTGCTGAAGGACACGCCGACCGTGAGGGTGCCGTTCGGCGACGCGATGCACGCCGCGGACCTGACGGAGATCGAGGAAGAGGAGACCGCGGCGCCCGGCTTCGGCGACATGTGGAAGGGTCTGCACAAGTCAAAGAACACCCACAGCGCGATCTTCGCAGAGGTGAAGGTGGACGAGGAACTGGGTGTGGTGCGCGTCACCCGCATCGTCGATGCGGTCGCCGCTGGCCGCATCATCAACCCGAAAACCGCGCGCAGCCAGATCCTCGGCGGCGTGGTGATGGGCGTGGGCATGGCGCTCCACGAAGAGACCTTCCCCGACCACAGGCTGGGACGCTGGATGAACCACAACTTCGGCGAATACCATGTGCCCGTGCACGCCGACATCCACGATATCCAGGTGATCTTCGTCGATGAACCCGATCCCGAAGTGACCCCGCTCGGGGTCAAAGGCCTTGGCGAGATCGGCATCGTCGGCACCGCTGCCGCGATTGCTAACGCGATCTTTCACGCGACCGGTAAGCGGGTGCGGTCCCTGCCGATCACGATCGACAAGATTCTGGACTGATTAGCCGATGTGAGCATCCGCCGTGCCGGGTCTATAGCCGGTCTCAACCATTCTCCGGTTCTTGGCCTGGCTTGTAGCTGGGCTTTGCTGGCGGAACGATGTAGGTCAAGGTCAGGATCCCCGCGGCGATCAGTCCAACACGCCAATCCCAGAATGCCAAGCCGAATGCCGCCCAATAGGCAGCGGCGGTTAGGCCATATTTGATGGTAAGACGGCGAAGATAAGCGTCGGTCAGCCTTCGATCGGGAAGACCTCTGGCGGTGGCGTACACCCACCGTAGAAACCACCAGGTCGCCGGTGTCGCTGCTACGCCCAGATACCATAAAGTGGCGGTGGCGCTCTCCGCATCTCCGCCGAGGTGTTCGACCAACGGGCGGGCGGGAAATGGAGTGATGCTGACGGCAGCCAGAAAGCCGATGCTCAGCAGGTTGTAGCCGTGATCGGTCTTCTCCAGCAGCTTGCCGCTGAAATGGCTGTGCGCCCAGTAGAGGCTGATGAGGATCACGCTGAGGACGTAGGTGCCGTACTCCGGCGCCAGCTTCAGATACGCCGCTGCGAGATCGCCCTCTTCAGGCTTCGGTGCATGCAGCTCCACCGCAGGAAGGGTGATCGCGATCGCAAGCACCGCGTCCATGAACGCCTCGAGGCGATCCGATTTGCGTTCGGTTGCTTTGAGAGAGGATGTCACCATCTGACGCTACAGCATTTCGAGCGGGCGACGGCCCGCTGGCCGGGGGAATGCCGCATCGAGCGTCGCAAGGTCGGCGTCGGAGAGCACGATATCCGCGGCCGCGCGGTTCTCCCGCACGTGTGCGATCGAACTCGCTTTCGGGATGGCGATGACGCCATCGTGCCGCAACGTCCAGGAGAGTGCCACTTGGGCAGGGGTTGCACCGACCTCGGCTGCGATCTTTTCGAGGGCGGGATGGCTTGAAAGTCGTCCCTGCTCGACTGGACTATACGCCATAACCGGTATGTTATGCTCGGCGAGCCACGGCAGCAGGTCCAATTCGGGGCCTCGACGGACGAGATTGTAGAGGATCTGATCGGTCACGCAGCCATCTCCGCCGGCAGCGACAAGCTCGTCCATATCGTCGGTATCGAGGTTGCTGACACCCCAATGCCGAATCTTCCCTGCCGATTTCAGCGCCTTCATTGCCTCCACGGTCTCAGCGAGCGGCACCGATCCCCGCCAGTGGAGCAGGTAGAGGTCGAGCCGATCGGTGCCGAGCCGCTTCAGGCTCGCCTCGCACGCACCGGTAAGGCGGGAGCGCGATGCGTTCTGTGGATACGCCTTGCTGACGAGGAACAACTCGTCGCGACGGTCGCCGAGCGCTTCGCAGATCAGCACTTCCGCCGCACCGTCGCCGTACATTTCCGCTGTATCGACGAGCGTCATACCCAGTTCGACACTGGCGCGCAGCGCGGCGATCTCATCGGATCGCCGCTCGGCACGCTCACCCATCTTCCAGGTGCCTTGACCCATCGAAGGAACCACTTCCCCGCCGGGCAATGTCACGTGTTTCATGTGCTTTTGTCCTATGAGATGAGTTCGACTGTTCGGTGGCGGGAGGCGGATTGGCAGATGACCACCATGTAGCGATCATATCGCGGCCGGCCATCGATCGAGTGCCATTTTGGCGATGGAGAGCAGTTCGTTGATCGTAGCGCCGTCGCGCGCCTGAACGGACATGCCTTCCATGACCGTATTGATGAATTTGCCTAGCACGGCCGGATCGGAGTTGGCCGCAAGCTCGCCCTGCGCGGCGCCGCGTTGCAGACGCTCGATCAGGAGGGCCTCCGCCGCGATACGCTTGTCGCGCAGCAGGCATTCGATGGCGGCGGACGCCGGCGAAACGGCTGCCGCTGCTGAATACATGAAGCAGCCGGCCGGCGTTCCGGGTTCCGAGAATGATGACGCCGCCCGTTCCAGCAGGCCTTTGACGGCCTCGTAGGTGGACAACGCCGGATCGTTGATGGGTGCATAGAGGTGGACGCTGAACGTCGCGGCGTAGCGCTCGATCACCGCCGCAAACAGCCCCGCCTTGTTGTCAAACGCTGCATAGAGACTGGCGGCGGCGACGCCAGTCTCCGCCACCAGATCGGCCATCGATGTCGCCTCGTAGCCGCGCTGCCAGAACAGCCGCACCGCCTTGTCGAGCGCAGCGTCAGTGTCGAACACACGAGGGCGACCTGCGCGGCGACGGGCTTTCGTCTCTGTCATCTCTGATGCACGATATGGAACGATCGATAAATAATATCTTGAAACGGGTGGTCCGCTCCCTTACAGAACGATCATTAAATAATCAAGGAGTCTCCAATGAGCCGCATCGTCCGTATCCACGAATATGGCGACGCCAGCGTCCTCAGGATTGAAGATGTGGCAGTCCCCGCTCCCGCGGCCGACGAAGTGCAGATCGCGGTGAAGGCGATAGGCATAAACCGCGCCGAGGTGATGTTCCGCAACCATGCCTACCTTCAGGAAGCCGAGTTCCCGAGCCGCCTTGGCTATGAGGCTGCCGGCACTGTCGTTACGGTCGGCGCCGACGTTACCGGGTTTGCGGAAGGCGAAGCCGTCAGCGTCATCCCCCCGCTCGATATCGCGCGTTGGGGCACCTATGGCGAGGTCGCCAACGTGCCCGCCCGCCTCGTCGTCAAGCATCCGGCGGCGCTGTCGTTCGAGGAAGCGGCGGCCGTGTGGATGCAGTATGTCACCGCCTGGGGTGCACTGGTGGAGCAGGCGAAACTCGGCGAGGGCGATTTCGTCATCGTCACAGCTGCCTCCAGCAGCGTCGGCCTTGCGGCCTTCCAGATTGCGCGGATGGTCGGCGCGACGGTAATCGCGACGACGCGTACCGGCGCCAAGCGCCAGGCCCTGATCGATGCCGGTGCGCATCATGTCGTCGCGACCGGGGAAGAGGACCTGGTAGCGAGGGTGATGGAGATAACCGATGGTCAGGGTGCGCGCGTGGTGCTCGATCCGGTCGGAGGCCCGTCGTTCGAGCCGCTGACCGAGAGCATGGCACGCGGCGGCATCCTGCTCGAATATGGCGCGCTCAGCGGCGAACCGACGCCGTTCCCGTTGTTCTCCGTGCTGGGCAAGAGCCTCACGCTCAAGGGGTATCTCTACAGCGAGATCGTCTCGGACGATGCCGCCCTCGATCGCGCCAAGGCGTTCATCGTGGCGGGTCTGGAATCGGGCGCGCTCAAGCCGCGGATCGCGCGCACTTTCCCGCTCGACGCCATCCAGGACGCTCACCGCTTCCTCGAATCGAACGACCAGATCGGCAAGGTCGTCGTTACGGTCTGACCGGCATACCGGGGGGGGGGGGGGGGCGATCACTCCCCCCTTCCCCAACGGAGGATCGGACCCTCGGCGCCCATGCCAGGGCTGCTCGTGGCGCAGGCTTGAGAGCATGACCGGAACCTCGCCCGATTGGAAAAACGCCCGGCTCCGTGCAGGATTGAAACTCCCCCCCTGTATAGTATGCTTCAGCGATTTCTCGGGAAAACGCGATGCCACATTCATCAGAGGACAAGAAGCGAGCCATCACACGCTTGCGGCGTATCAAGGGTCAGGCGGACGCTCTGGAACGCGCGATCGAAGCGGGGGCCGATTGCGCTCCCCTGCTGCAGCAAATTGTCGCCATGCGTGGTGCGACAAATGGACTGATGGCAGAAGTGATGCAGAGTCATCTCAGGGAAACATTCGGTGCGGGCGCAAATCGGGCCGTCGGAGGCGCAGGTGGCGATCACGATGACGGCGTGGAGGGCGTAATGAAGATTCTGCGTACTTATCTTAAATGACAATTTCAGGCTCATTTTCTTGCCCGTGTCCTCCCGCACTTAGAGCCGTGCCCGGTCACGTAGCGACGGCCAAGTCGGTATCGTAGCCGGCGGCAGCAAGGGAGTTGCGGCACTCATCTGCCGTGAAGCGAGCCAAAGCCTGCCGGATGGCGTGCCACAGATCAGGGACGGTGCGGGCCGCCGCTGTCCGGAGCAGAGCCTTCAGCTTGGCGAAGATCTGCTCGATGGGATTGAAGTCCGGGCTGTAGGGCGGGAGGTAGAGCAGCCTCGCCCCGGCGTCCTCGATGGTCTCACGCACACCTGCCACCTTGTGGGCCTGCAGGTTGTCGAGGATGACGGTGTCACCGGGCTTGAGCGCGGGCACAAGCGTGTCGGCGACGTAGGCCCGGAAGCGTGCGCCGTTGGTGGCGCCGTCGAACAGGGAAGTGGCGCACAGGCCATCCCTGCGCAGGGCGGCAGTGATCGTGGTGGTCTTGTAGTGCCCGTGCGGGACAGCCAGCCGGCAGCGCTCGCCTCGCGGAGCCCGACCGTAGCGGCATGCCATGTTGGTGGCCGCGGCAGTCTCGTCGAGGAAAACCAGCCTGTCGGGATCGAGGCCGTCCTGGTTCTCGAACCAAGCCTCGCGGGCTGCCCTTACGTCCTCGCGCGCCTGCTCGGCGGCGTGGATCGCCCCTTTTTACGGGTGATGCCACGCCGGGCGAAGAAGCGGGATAGGCTGCTCGTGCTGGTCTGCAGGCCGCGCTCGGTCAAAGCGTCACGCAGCTCGCGCAGAAAGATCGCCGGCCGCGCCTCGTAGATCGTCAGGATCAGGTCGGCCTGCGCCTCGATCCGGTGCGAGGCATGATCGCCGCCCGACGGCTTGGGCGCAAGCTGTCCCTCCTGGCGAAACCGATCCGACCAGCGGCTGGCGCTGGAAACGCTGACCCCAAACCGGGCTGCAGCCTGATGACAGGACGCGACCGCGGCTACGGCCGACACGACACGCTCGCGTAAATCGACGGACAAAGGTGAAGGCATCGCCATCCTCCTTCACCCCTCAACGTCCCGACCCTCCAGCCGTCCCAAACCGCTCGGGCACGGCTCTAATCCTGCACTCCTAAATGGTTCGTCCGGCGAATTTCTGAGGCGGTGCGGCCAGTCTTACGACGTAGCAGAGTGCGGAGAGTGGCTGCATTATCATAGCCGGTGCGGGCTGCGATCTCATCCATTCCCAATTTGGTCGTCCTCAGGAGATAAGCCGCTCGTTCAACGCGCAGGCTCTGGAAATAAGACAATGGAGAGCGGCCCAGCACCATATTGATTCTGCGGGACAGAGTTCGTTCACTTGTCCCGACAAAGGCCGCGGCCTGCTCCAAGGAAAAGCCCGTATCGAGGTTTTCACGCGCCCACTTCTCGAAGAGCATCACCAGGTGGTCGGCGTGGCGCAAATGATCCGGGATGGCATAGGTGGCTTGAGGCGAGCGAGGATCGAGCATTAGGTAGCGAGCGACGGTGTCGGCCAGTTCGGGGCTCCGCTGACGAACGAACCAGAGCGCCAAATCGAAATGTGCAAGCACCGCGCCTGCGGTAACGACCCTGTCGTTACCCACCAGCGCACGGCTGTCATCGAGTGCAACGCTGGGATACCGGGCTCTAAAGAAAGGTGCGAGCCACCAACTGGTGGCGGCCTCTTGTTTGTCTAACAATCCCGTCTCGGCGAGGACGAATGTCCCCGTACAAGCAGCAGCGATAGTCGCACCATTTGCCTGCCAGGTTCGCAATAGTTCGACAGCTCGCTTTACATCGGGATGAGCAAGGGCGTCGGCAATGCCTTCCTCCGTCTTCGCTCCCAATGCCGGCACGAAGACAAAGCCGGGAGTCGGGAGGGCGTCGGCCCGAACCGTAGGGATTGCGAGGCCGTGCGCTGTATGTGTTGCGCGACGAATGCTGGAAACCGACGAGTTCAAACTTTCACGCAAGGCGGGGGGCGCCAAGTCGCGCGCCGTCGCTAAGGTGTCCTGAAACGCCGCAAGCCCAGTATCGAACACCCCATCAAGCGCTAAAATTGTCGTAGCTGTGCTCATGGCGAGAATGGTATCAGGTTTGTCAATTCTGCCAAGCGCTAACGCTCCGCTGCGATGATAGTCTAGCGACGCGGCCGACGATGGCGCGATCAAATAGGGAAGAAAATGAGGACCATTAAAGTGTTCCTGCTCACGGCGGCCCTCGTTGTCGCCACCGGCGCGACAAGCGCAATGGCGGATACGACAGGCAGCTCGAAGTCAACCCAACCACACCCAAAGATGGAGACGATGAAGATGACACATATGGGCTTATTCGTGCGGCTCGACGCCAAGCCTGGCAAAGAAGCGGCTTTGGAAAAGTTTCTGAAGCGCCCCGGGTTTTCAGGAGGCAGTTTTCATTGGGCTATGCAGCCATATCGAGGTTCTCGAGGGCTGCATAGTAATTGTCTTCGGCCTCAGCGGGCGGGATGTGCCCGATAGGGCCGAAGAGCCGGTGATTGTTGTACCAATCG
>NZ_VYQA01000029.1:0-29540 GCF_008710165.1 Sphingobium limneticum
TCCCATTCCGAGCCGTACTCGGCCCGCTGCTCCACCACCATACGAACCGCCCGCTCGCGGACTTCAGGTGAAAATTTGTTGGTTGTCTTGCTCATAACGGATGCTCCTTCTCACAAGTTGGAGCCTCCTGGAAACCCGGGGCGCTTCACCTCCCCTCTATGGCAACCGTTCAGCCTTGTAACAGGCGATACGATAATTCTCTCGATCGACGTGGCGGGTCTTAGCGTTGGCGCGATTATTGACAGTGGTAGCGCAGCATCGATCATTAGTTCTTCGCTAGCGACAAAATTAGGGCTCTCACCTACTGAGAAGCGAACAGTTCGAGGTGTCAGCGGGCGAGCAAGTGCTCTGTTGGCACGCAATATCGAGATAAAGTTTGGAGGTGAACGGCGACGCTTGCCCTCTGTCTTCATAGCCGACCTGAAAGCCGTTTCGTCTGCGCTAGGCCGCCCCGTCGAGATGGTGCTTGGCGAAGACATGCTGGCGGAGCGTTGTGTCGCTTTCGACTTTGCCAACCGGCGCCTTTCAGTTGGCGCCACAGGCGGATTTGCGGGCGAAAAAGGCTGGGAGCGCGTTTCGCTTATACACGGGTCGAACCGCGAACTCCTTGTGGACGCCTCTGTGATGGACCTCGCAAATATGCCTATGGTCTTCGATTTGGGGAGTTCAACGGCGTTAATGCTGGCCCCGTCTTATGTAAGTGATCACCGACTCCTTCAAGGAGTTCGTCAGTCCACAGCTGCGATCGGAGGCATCGACGGCATAACGAGTGCCACCACGTTCATTACCGATCGAGTTAAATTAGGTAAAGTTCCGATCCGGGCCGCCCCGACGCTTTCCCCCACAACTTGGCTTTCCACCAGTGCCGTCGGAAGCATAGGACTACCTTTAATCGCACAGTTCGATGTGGTGCTTGACGTTTCAGCCGGCCAGCTTTGGCTCAGGCCGGCCCAGCGGGGCTTACCAATGCTAGAGGATCACAGCGGCTTTGGATTGGCGCTTACCAAAGACGAACTCCACGTTGTTCATGTAGCGAAAAACAGCCCCGCTGCCCAAAGCGGCTGGGGCGTTGGAGATGGCATTCTCGCAATCAATGGTCGCGATATCGATTCATCATATACTTTCGACCATCATTGGCGGTGGCGCTTCATGAAGCCCGGTACGATCGTGGCGTTGAAGGATCACTTAGGGCGGACGCGCGACCTTTGTCTGGCCGATTATTATTAAAACGACCACCAGAATGAGGTTGCCAAAGAACCAAACAACGACGTCGCGACCGATGCCGCGCCTGCTAAGCGCAATGCCGATGCCGATGATGAATGTCACCGGATATGAATCATGTTGAGTAGCAACCTATGCTCCGGAGGCCCATCCCACAGGATTTTTCGTCTGAGATCACTGTACATCGACCGTAGTTAGACGGCGATCGTTGTTAGATATCCAAATCAAGCTAAGATCGCGACGGGCTAGGTAATCGACGCGATTAATGTTGAGGCGCGCGCTGAAACGCCCCGTCGCACGAGGAACTTTACCAAGTTCGCCAAGTTAGAAGCTAACGAGACCAGATCCGTGCCCAATGCGAACAAAGCTCCGACCATCAAATTGTGGGCGAGCCAAAACGGTGCGCCTGCCAGGAAAATGCCTTTCATCCGCGTCGTTGAGGTCTGAAGTCTTGCGAGACTGCCCAACGAACTGCCGGCAAATGCCAAAGCCGACGGGATGCCGTGCCAAGTCACAACCGAGAGGAAGGCCAACAAAATGAGGGTCGCTCCATAAAGTCTTTTAACCACGTAGCGATCGCGCACTGACGCGGAGATGACGAGCTGCGAGCATGAAATGAGGCACGCTATCGCAGCGGTGGGCGAGCCCAGCATCAGGAAATAGAGCGCGAATGCGGCAGCACCCGCGCTCTGGATTTTGACCACCGTTCGGTAGTCACCGAAAAATGGCCAGCTGACGACACACAAAAGAGCCACGCAGCCGAAGGCAGTGGCAATCATGACAGCCACCGTGCGGTTCTTCCAATCTTGATCTGCGTTTCGCGCCCAGCTCTCTCGTTTCTCATAGCTGAAGCGTGAAGGAACGAGGTTAATTACGCTTTAATGGCCTTCAAGAAATGAGCTTTTTAAGGCTTCTTTTGGATCGCCGTCACCTCACCGGCACTGCCAACCAGCGTGAGATCAAAATCGACCTTGTCGCCGACCTTCACGGCATCCGTGATCGTCGGCGCTGCCTTGAACGCCATCGTCATCGCCGGCCATTTGGCTTCTGGAATTGCACCATGATTGAGGGTGATCATCCCGGTGGCCTTGTCGATCGCGGTGACCGTGCCATGCCCCTTGGCCTTTATCGGCGCGGCTGCCGAAGGCTCCATCGCCATATTGCCCACGTCACCACTCATCGCGGCGCTGGGTGCTGCCTCGTTGGTCGCGGCCGCGACCGGCGCCTCCGCCTTTTTGCCGCATGCAGCAGTCAGGGCGGCGAGGCCAACGGCGATCGTCAATCGTGCATGCTTCATGGTCTTCTCCTTCATGGTAAAACGGGTTCGTGCGCGGGCTTGGTTTTCGGCCGCCGAAGCAGCAGATAGGCGGCAGGCAGGACAAACATCGACAACAGCGGCGCGGTCAGCATACCGCCAATCATCGGCGCGGCGATTCGGCTCATGACTTCGGATCCGGCCCCTGATCCGAACAGGATCGGCAGCAGGCCCGCTAGGATGACGGCTACCGTCATCGCCTTGGGCCGGACCCGCAAAAGCGCCCCTTCGCGCACGGCAGTTTTCACCTGATCGGCGTCGGGAGCCCCGCCCCGCTCCTCAAGCGCATTCTTAAGGTAGATCAGCATCACCACGCCGAATTCGGCGGAGACGCCCGCCAAGGCGATGAACCCGACGCCGGTCGCGACCGACTGGTTGAAACCTAGAAGATAGAGGATCCAGAAGCCGCCCGTCAGTGCGAACGGCAAAGTGCCCATGATTAGCGCGGCTTCATCGAACCGTCCGAAAATCAGGTAAAGCAGTACGAAGATGATCAACAGCGTTGCCGGTACGACCAATTTTAGCTTGTCGACTGCCCTCTCGAGGTATTCGAACTGGCCAGAATAAGCGAGGCTGACGCCGGGCGAAAGCCTGACCTGTTTCGCCACCGCGCGTTGCAGGTCGCCGACTACCGAGGCGAGGTCGCGCCCGCGCACGTCGACATAGACCCAGGTCGAGGGCCGTGCGTTCTCGGTCTTGAGCATCGGCGGCCCCTCTGCGATCGATATATTTGCCACCGTGCCAAGCGTGATCTGTTGTCCCGACGGGGTCAGAACCGGCAAGGTGCGCAGCCCTTCAAGGCTGTCGCGCAGCTCACGCGGATAGCGCACGCTGATCGGATAACGCGCAAGCCCCTCCACTGTCTCGCCGATCGTCTCCCCGCCGATCGCGCCCGAGACGATCGCCTGAACGTCGGCGACGTTCAACCCGAGCCGAGCGGCGGCCGCCCGGTTGATGTCGACGTCGACATAACGTCCACCAGTCAGCCGTTCGGCGAGCGCCGAGCTGACGCCGGGTACGGTCTTGGCCACCGCCTCGACGTCATGCGCGACGCGATCAAGCTGGGCGAGATCGGCACCCGACACCTTGACCCCGATCGGGCTCTTGATGCCGGTGGCGAGCATATCGATGCGATTCCTGATCGGCGGCACCCAAACATTGGCGAGGCCGGGGAGCTTCACCGTGCGATCAAGCTCCTCGACCAGCTTGTCGGGCGTCATCCCCGGCCGCCACTGATCGCGTGGCTTGAACTGGATCGTGGTCTCGAACATCTCCAGCGGCGCCGGATCGGTTGCAGTCTCCGCGCGCCCGGCCTTGCCGAACACGCTCTCGACCTCAGGCACGGTCTTGATCAGCCGATCGGTCTGCTGGAGCAGTTGCGACGCCTTCGCCGCCGAAAGGCCGGGAAGCGCTGACGGCATGTAGAGCAGGTCGCCCTCGTCCATATTCGGCATGAACTCACCGCCAAGGCGTGTGAGCGGCCAGGCCGTGGTCGCAAAGGCGAGTGCCGCGATCAGCAGCACTGTCTTCGGTCGCTGCATCGTCCAGTCGAGCGCGGGTCGATAGATATTGGTCAGCCAGCGATTGACCGGGTTCGACTGCTCGGGCGGGATTTTTCCCCGGATCAGCAAACCCATCAGCACCGGCACCAGGGTCACCGACAGGATCGCCGCTGACGCCATCGCATAGGTTTTGGTGAAGGCGAGCGGTGCGAACAGCCTGCCCTCCTGTCCTTCGAGCGTGAACACGGGAATGAAGGACAGCGTGATGATC
Source organism: Sphingobium limneticum (assembly GCF_008710165.1). Classification (NCBI taxonomy): domain Bacteria; kingdom Pseudomonadati; phylum Pseudomonadota; class Alphaproteobacteria; order Sphingomonadales; family Sphingobiaceae; genus Sphingobium; species Sphingobium limneticum. The sequence goes on from NZ_VYQA01000029.1 coordinate 4,310, forward strand.
AGCAGGCTGAAGAACAGCGCCGGTCCGACCTCGGCAGCAGCTTCGGTGATGACGATCCAGCGCATTTCGCCTTCGAGATGCTTGTCCGGGTGATCCTGCTCCCAGCGCTCGATCTTCTTGTGGGCATTCTCGATCATGACCACGGCCGCATCGACCATCGCACCGATGGCAATGGCGATGCCGCCGAGCGACATGATGTTGGCGTTCACCCCCTGGAACCGCATCACGGTAAATGCCGCGAGGACGCCCAGCGGCAAGGTCAGGATCGCGACCAGCGCCGAGCGAACATGCCAGAGGAACAGGCCGCAGACGATCGCGACGACGATGAACTCCTCGATCAGCTTGTGGGTGAGATTCGCGACGGCGCGGTCGATCAACTGTGAACGGTCATAGACCGTCACCACATCGACGCCGGGCGGCAGACTCTTCTTGAGGTCCGCCAGCTTGTCCTTGACCGCCGCGATCGTTTCCCGGGCGTTCTTGCCCGAGCGCAATATCACCACGCCGCCGGCGACCTCGCCTTCGCCGTTCAATTCGGCGATGCCGCGCCGCATTTCGGGGCCGATCTGGATCGTGGCGACATCGCCTAGCCGCACGGGCACGCCGCCCGCAGCGGTTCTGAGCGGGATCGCGCGGAAATCGTCGAGCGTCTTCAGATAGCCCGAGGCGCGGACCATATATTCGGCCTCGGCCATCTCCAGCACCGAGCCGCCCGCTTCCTGATTGGCCTGCTGGATCGCCTGGACCGCTTGGCTGTGGGTAATCCCATAGGCGGCGAGCTTCACCGGATCGAGCAGCACCTGGTACTGCTTCACCATCCCACCGATGCTGGCAACCTCGGCGACGCCCGGGACGGTCTTCAACTCGTAGCGCAGGAACCAGTCCTGAAACCCGCGAAGCTGGGCAAGATCGTGCCGGCCGGTTTTGTCAACCAGCGCATATTCATAGACCCAGCCGACCCCGGTCGCGTCTGGACCGAGCGCACTACGCGCGCTCGCCGGCAATCGTCCCTGCACCTGGTTGAGATATTCGAGTACGCGGCTGCGCGCCCAATAGAGATCGGTGCCGTCCTCGAAGATCACATAGACGAAGCTGTCGCCGAAGAAGGAATAGCCGCGCACCGTCTTGGCGCCGGGGACCGAGAGCATGGTGGTGGTGAGCGGATAGGTGACCTGATTCTCGACGATCTGCGGCGCCTGTCCCGGATAGCTGGTGCGGATGATGACCTGGGTGTCGGAGAGATCGGGCAGCGCGTCGATCGCGGTCGATCGCACCGCCCAGACGCCTACACCGATGAGGGCCAGCACGCCGATCAGGACGAAGAAGCGGTTCTTGACCGACCAGCGGATGAGATGGGCGATCATTGGTCGGCAACCTTCGCCATACGCCGGATCGTCGGTCCGGCCGGTGGCTGGTCGAAGCCGAAGCGGACGCGATCGCCAGTCTTCAGGCCCCGCGCGATCTTCGGGTCTGGAAGTTGGAAGGTCATCGTCATTGCCGGCCAGCCGATGGCGGGCACCGGCTCATGGCTGAGCGTCACCGAAGTGGTGGTGATCTGTTCGATCTTGCCGACGGTCTCGTACAGCGCGGCTACAGCTGTGGGTTTGGCAATTGCCGGCGGCGCGCTGCCACCGATCGGCCGCGCTTCGACGCCGGACAAACTCGCCTCGGAGTCGATCAGGAACTGGCCCGAGGCGACGATCTTTTCACCTTCGCTGAGGCCAGCCAATATCTCGGTATCGTCACCGGATTCGCGCCCGGTTTGTACCTCGGCGGGGCGGTAACGCCCCTTGTCGAGCGCGAGCATCACCAACGTCCGCTTGCCGGTGCGGATCAGCGCCTCGGACGGCACCAGCAATGCCGGCTGCGTACTGCCGCCGAACGACACGGTCGCGAACATGCCGGGCCGCAAGCGCCCGCCGCGGTTGGGCAGCTCGATCCGCACCGTGAGCGTCCGGCTGTCGACCTGAGTCGTGGGCAGGATCGCCGAGACACGCCCGGAGATGGTTTCGCCGGGGAAGGCTGCAAGCGCGGCTCGCACCGCTTGTCCAGGCTTCAAGGGACCGGCGACCGCTTCGGGCACGGCGGCATTCAACCAGACGGTGCCGAGCCCGTTGACCTCGGCAAGCGTCTGGCCTGCCATCAAGGTCATGCCGCCCCGCACGTTCAACGTCTTGATCACGCCGCCCGTGGGCGTGGAGATGGTGATCACATTATGCGGTCGTCCGGTTTGCTCGACCGATGCGATCGTGCCGGAGGGCATGCCGAGCAGCATGAGCCGTTGACGCGCGGCCTGGATCAGAGCGGCGTTGCCGGTGCGGCGGACCGCCAGAAACTCGGTCTGTGCGCCGCCCCATTCCGGCACCAGAACATCGGCAAGCGGCGCGCCTGCACCGATCACATCACCAGGTGCGCGGCCATAGACACGGGAAACGAAGCCGCCTGCACGCGCCTGAACGATCGCAACGTCGCGCTGGTTGAAGTCGATCGTGCCGGTGGCGGTGAGACTGCTCGCCAATTCGCCGCGCCGCACAGCCACCGTTCGCATTCCGAGCGCCTGGGAGGCGGACGGGTCGATCGATATTCCCGGCTGTGCCGCGCTTGCCCCCACCTCATCCGCATAGCGCGGGATTGTTTGCATTCCCATCGACGACAGGCCTGGACCGTCATGATGCTCAGCGGGGATCATCGGGTCATACCAATAGAGGATCTTGCGTGCCGGCGGTTTGGCGGCCGTAGCGTCGGGTGATCCTCCTCTCCATTCAGAGATGGTGAAACCGACCCCGCCAGCGGCGACCGCGAGCAGCGCCGCGGCACCGAAAAGGCCGCCCCGAGGGATTGTGAAATGGCTCATTGCAATTCGCTCCGATACGTAAGGTTCAGTCGAACACCGTCAGCAGCGACAAGGGCTTCACGGTCGAGAGTGTTGAGGGTGACGTCGGCAAGGGCCGCATAGGCATCCGCGATATCGACAAGATTGGCGCGACCTGCCCCGTAGCTTGCCGTCTCCAACGTCACCCGCTGCTCGGCGAGTGGCAGCAATGTGTCCCGCGCGCGCAGCCACTGTTCATGATGCATGATATGGTCCGCAAGATCGGTTTCGAGATCAGCGGCCAGCGCCCGCAGGGCCGCGTCGCGTTCGGCCAGGATGCGTCCGGCATTCTCCTGGGCCGCCGCAATGCCCGCATTCTGTCGACTGCGGGTGAAGAAGGGCAGACTGACCGTCACACCGGCTGACACATAATCTCCAAAACGAGGGTCGCGGCGTTGATAGGCAAGGTTCACCCCGAAGTCGGAACGGCGGTTGGCATCGGCCATACGCACATCGGCCATTGCCTGACCGGACTGGGCGTCGATCATTGCCATGGTGGGAAGGCGATCCAGGCCAGCGCGCAGTTCGGCCCCATCGACAGGGAAGTCGGGAATAGATCCGGCAATTTCAGGCGCCGGGTCACCCGTCCATCGCGTCAGAGCAGCCCGTGCCCGCGCTATGTTTGAGACCAGTTCGCTGCGACGATCTTCTAATGAGGCGATAGCCTGTCGGCCGGCAAGAGTCTGCGCAGGCCGGGCATTGCCCGACGCGACGGCACTGGGCGTTGTCCGCACCACGCGCTCCAGACGGGCTAGAAGATCATCAAGCGCGGTCAGCCGGCGCTCGGCATAGGCAAGGTTGATCCAGGCAAGCGCAGTGCCGACCTCAACCGAACGCGCCTCAAATGCGGTGTCGGCATCTGCAGCCTTGATATCGCTGTCAGCGCGGGCGCGTTGCGCACGGCGCTTGGCGAGGTTGGGAATATCCTGGGACACGCCCACCCGCGCCATCGTGAAATTGTCCTGCCCGGGAGCAAACGCCAATGGCCCCGAGATCGGGAAACTGTCGAGCCCAACGGCCAGAGTCGGATCAGGTAGCGATCCGGCGCCGCCACGAGCGGAACGAGCGGCCTCGGCGGCGAGCGCCTTGGCCTTGATCGACGGCGCTTCCTGCCGCGCGCGCTGGAGCGCAGCGTCGAAAGTGAGGGGACCAGCGAATGCAACGCCGGGGATCGCCGCGAGCAGCGGCAGACAAACAAACAATCGCATGGAAAACTCCTGATCGGAGGATCAGGCCGGCGTCGCGCACTCTGGCAGGCATGTCAGTGGCGGCGGGATGGGGGCAATCCCGCCGCCACTGCTGGCCTGGCCGTCTATGCGACCTTACACGGCCAGAGGCTGTGCCTAGCCGGCCGAGGGAGCCGACGAAGGCGATGCCATGCTATGCATCTCCTTCATGCAGTCCGCCGCGCTCATCTTCATCATGTCGCAGTTGCAGTTCGCCATCTGCGGAGCATCGGGCACCCAGACGCGACGGGGGCTCATAGATGGCGCACGCGGGCCATAGTTTGGCGATTGACGCCATTCATAATGGCCAGACTGCGAGTTTGTGTTGGGTTCGCCGGCGAAAGCGGCAACGGGAGCGGCAAGCGCAATGCCCAGCAGGGCATAGAAAACACGGTTCTTCATGACTGTAATCCTTGGGCAAAATATCGTGGTAGCCGCGGGTCAGACAGGATTTTCAGATGCGCGATAGACGCAAGAATCCTGTCAGCCTGGCAGCCGGTGTCGATCAGCCAAGGAGAGTCGGTGGTTCCGGTTCGGGAGTGAGGTCACTGCCGTGCAGGACAGTGATGGTTGCCCAGAAGGGCAGAGCTGGACTGGCTTCGCGTGCTTCCAGCATAGGCGCGTCATTACGAACGGCCAGCGGAACGACGCAGCCCATGGCCGCGATGCATTCCAGGGTTATGCCCTTGCAAGGCTTCTGAGCAGGTTGTTGCTGCTGTGCCATTATCTTCATGCAGTCTTCCGACATCCCAGCCACGGCCTGCACAGACGTGGCCATTGGGGCGGACATCGCAGGCGGAGCGGACGCAAAGGCCGCCGCTTGGCCAATCAAGCCAACCATGGCTCCCAGAAGGAGAAGAAGTTGCAAAACGCGTTTCACAGCCGTTATTTATTACGCCTCGTAGCATCAAAGATCAACGAGATGGTCACCCGCCGTGTCGGGCAAATACCGTCTGACCCGCCGATCCGAAGGCGATGACAGAGTAGGGTTGTGGTTTTTGGCCGGGGACTTCCATCCCCGGAGAACCCAGCGGCATGCCCGCTACGGCCAATCCCTTTACGCCCTTCGGGCGCTTCGCGATCGCGCGCTTCATGTCGGCAATGGGAACGTGGCCCTCGAAAACTATGCCATCGACAATTGCAGTATGGCATGATGCCAGCGCAGCGGGCACGCCTTGAGCGCGTTGAAAGCGGCCGCGTTGCTGGTCGTCGACGATATTGACGCTTTGTCCAAATTGTCTGCGCACCTGGGCCGCCCACTGTTCGCAGCAACCGCAACCAGAGTCACGATGCATGATGATCGGGGCAGCTTCGGCGCTGGCGACGGAGAAGGCTGCTATGAACGCAGCGAGGGCAAATTTGAGTGTCATACGATCCCTTATTGGTTCCCCCGCCCCTGGGCGGGGGAGGAAAGGTCTATTGGGCGCGCTTGTTGTGGGCTCTCAGCCAGCCTTGAAGCTCGCCCACTTCTCGCGTTTGCTCGGTGATTGACTTGTTCGCCATCATTCGGACCTGCGCGTCCTTGGTGTCGCGCAAAACGATGCGTGACATCGCAATCGCACCGCGATGATGCTCGATCATCTTGCGCACCCAGGTCTCCGTTGCATCGCTGCCCGTGGCGGACATCATCTTCTGATGCATCTCCATTTCTGCAGGCGGGTAAGGATTGGCTGGCGTGGGGTTCATGGTCTGGCGCATGTCCATCTTGCTATGGTCCATGCCCTGCATTTGGGCGATCGCCGGCGCGGCCACCAATCCAGCGATGATGATGGGGACTATTTTCTTCACAATTCTCTCCTCAGCGCCCCGCATTGATAATACGCATGGGCGCGCCATTTCCCTCGTGAGGCGGCACAAAATTTACGGGAACGGGAGCGCGAAGCCTACTTGCGGGCTAGAATAGCCTTCATTTCATCGATTTCGCGGCGCTGAGATTCCTCGATGCCGCTGCACAGACGAACGATTTCCGGATCCTTCAAGGAGGCCTCGCGGCACATCAGGATCGCGCCCGAATGATGCGGGATCATCGATCGGAGGAATGCTGTATCGCCGATCGTTGTTTGCGTGCGGATGAGGGCAAATGATCCGGCGAATATCGCAACTGACCCTAATATAAGGGCCGCGTTTGCCTTTTTCGACGGGAACATATGGCCCATCGCGAGGACCATCAGCACCACCATGGGCGCCACCATCATTAGCGTCATGTAGAGCATATTCAGGTTGTTGTAGAAGCTCCCCAAGCTGTCGATCATGACGAACATCACCAGATACATGATGACGCCGCCAACCAAGGTCTGCAGGGCGAGGCTCGCATAGGCATTTTTCATCATTGGTCGTCTCCTTTGGCCCCCGCCCCGATCCTGCTTGACTATTCAACCCGTGCGGCGTCGCTTTCGCGGCCACCGAAGATACAAAAGTGCCGAACCCGCGATCGCCAATGCGAGACCACCTGCGGCAAACGCCATCAACCACGGCGTGTTGAAATTTTCGTGGTTTTTCCAATCCATGATGTGGAGCGCCCAGAAGAAATCGAACAGGCGCCACGTTCCATTTCTCACAGCGACGATCCGACCACTATTCTGGGCAACATAGACGCGGGTCGCTTCGCGGTCAGGGAAGTCCACCCGCCAGGCCGGCAGGACGCCCTTGAATTCTGGGGTCGACGCCACAACCAGGCGCACGCTCGGCGGCTCCGACGTACCACGGTAGGCCTGTATCGCCACCGCGCGAGCCATCGCAGCGTTCACGGGACCAAGTCGACGACCTGTTTCTGCATCGTGGAGTGAGATCGTCCCATCGATAGACTCGACCTCCGCAATCTCGCGGCCGAGCAGCGCGCGATATCGGACTTCACGCACGGGTCTGGTCGCCGCGCGCAACACTAGGTCCAACGGCGCGCGCGATCTCGACTGTTCCAATATCGCTGGCGACGATCGCTCGACGAGATGTTCACCGCGGACTCGCTCGATCGGCAACAGGCTCATGACAAGACCGCTCGCAAACCAAAGCAGCAGCTGGACGCCGATAACCAGGGCTAACCAGCGATGAACGCGGCTAGCCCCGATGTGGAAGCGGAGTTTGGCGCTTCTCAGAACCAGGTCCGAACACCGATTACAAAGCTGGCCGCCTTCACGTCCCCTCCGTCTGAGCGTGCATAGTCCGCCGTCCGCCCGAACTTTCGGTCGTAAGAAACGCCGATGTAGGGGGCAAATTCGCGGCGCAGTTCGTAACGCAAACGCAGTCCCAATTCGGCGTTCGTGATGCCCGCTCCAATCCGCGTCTCCGGGACATTTTGTGCTGAAAGGTTCACTTCCAGGCGCGGCTGGAGAATGAGGCGTTGCGTGATACGCTGATCATAATAGCCCTCGATCCGCCCCAACACCTCGCCTTTGTTCGACAGAAACAGGGCAGCCTCGGTCTCAAACCAGTAAGGCGCCACCCCCTCAATACCGATCGTCGCATAAGTACGGGATGGGTTGGGTTTGAAATCGTAACGGACACCCGCCTGGAGGTTCCAATAAGGGTCGAGTGCACGACTGTAGAGCGCCTGAACTTCTGCGGTCTCCATGTAGGTGCCGCTTCTGCCAGCAAGAACGCCCTCACCCTCTGTCTTGACCACCAGCCGATCGAGATCCTTGCCGAACCACGCCTCCCCGTCCCACCGATAGCCGTCGCGGCCGTTACGGACCTGATATTCCGCCAGATTGAACAGGATCATCGAGCTGGATGAGCCGCCATGTTCCTTATGCAGCATGGTACGCGAAGCCGCCATCTCGCCGTTTTTGTAGACGCGGTCGGCATAGTTGTCGGTAGGAGGTTGGGGTGCAGGGGCGTTGCCGGGCATGAGACTGGTGCCACCAGCGCCATGGGCTGCCATCGGCCCATCCATCGCCATGCCGGGCATCGACGACATATCGTGCTGCATCGGCTGACCGCCGGGTGCCGCCTGCATGTCCATGCCGGGCATGTCGTGTTTCATCGTACCGCCCGCCCCATCGGGCATGGTCATGCCAGGCATGCCGGACATGTCGTGGCCGGCATGCGGGTCAGCCGTTGGAGGCGTCTTGTCACCGGGCATCTCCATGCCGGACATAGCCCCCATGCCCGACATGTCGTGCGGCGCCGACTTGGGTTTTGCTGCCGGTGCCCGGCGCTTCGGGGTGGCAGGCTTGCCCTTAGCCGTGGGCGCAGCGGCGCGCCTGGGCTGGCTTGCTGGCTTGGCCACCGGCTTTTTCTTCGCCGCTGGCTGAGCAGCAGGCATGTTCATGCCCGGCATATTCTGCATCGACTGCGCGCTGACTGGGGTCGCCAAGGCGAGCGGGGCCGCGCCGATCAGAAGGAGAAGCGACTTCATGCGGCATCTCCCCGGGGACGGACAGAGACGACGCGCATCATCCCGGCATGCATGTGATAGAGCATATGGCAGTGAAACGCCCAGTCGCCGACTGCGTCTGCGGTGACGTCGAAACTTACCTTGCCTCCTGGTGCGACATTGACGGTGTGTTTGCGCGGCGAATACTCGCCATGCCCGGTCACCAGCTCGAAGAAATGCCCATGAAGATGGATCGGGTGCGACATCATCGTGTCATTGACGAGCGTGACGCGGACCCTTTCGTTTTCGATAAAGGGAATGGGCTCGCGCTTGTCACTGAGCTTCACCCCATCGAACGACCACATATAGCGTTCCATATTCCCGGTCAGGTGGATTTCCATCGCGCGGTCTGGCGCGCGAACATCGGGGTTGCGCTCCACCGCCATGAGATCGCGATAGACAAGAACCCGGTGGCCAACGTCTTCGAGACCCTGTCCCGGTTCTCCCGTGCGATCCATCGGCATGGGCGAGATCGTCTGGACACCCGGTCCCATCTTAACCTGCGGCGCTTTGCTGGCGTCGCGCATGTTCATGCCGCCCATTCCGCCCATCGCCATGCCGCCCATTGTATCACCGGACCCGCTGCCCATTCCGGGCATGTTGGCCATGGAACTATCCGCCGGTTTTTGCATGCTTGGCATCGACGCGCCGGCCCCCATATCCATGCCTGCCATCCCGCCCGCGGCAGCTCCGCCGGCAGACATGTCATGCCCCATTGCTGCGTGGTCCATGCCGGACATGCCGCTCATATCCATGTCCCCCATGCCCATGTCCTTCATATCGGCAAGGGGCCGCTTGCGGAGCGGCGGAACTTCGGCCGTCATGCCTTCACGCGGAGCCAGTGTGGCGCGTGCCATGCCCGAACGATCAACGGATTCACCGACCAGCGTGTAGGCGCGATCATCGGTCGGAGTAACGATGACATCATAGGTCTCGGCAACCGCGATCTGAAACTCGTCGACCTCGACCGGCCTGACATTGAGCCCGTCGGCCTGAACAACCGTAAGTTTGAGACCGGGAATCCGGACATTGAACGTCGTCATCGCGGAGGCATTGACGAAACGCAGGCGAACGCGCTCACCTGGCTTGAAAAGCGCGGTCCAGTTGTCCCGTGGGCCATGCCCATTCACGAGATAGGTATAGGTCGAGCCCGTGACATCGGACACGTCGGTCGGATCCATCCGCATATTGCCCCAGTCAAGTCGGTCCTTGAGGGGTTGGTCTTCCTTGGCCAGCAAACCGGCCAGCGTTTGCCGCTGATAATTGAAATAGCCACCGCCGACCTGCTTGAGCTTCCGGAAAATTGCGTGCGGATGCATCTGGCTATGGTCGGAGAGCACGATGACATGCTCTCGATCCGACTGAATCGGATCCTCGCCTTCCGGGTCGATGACAATCGGTCCGTAATGACCTAACTGCTCCTGCAGCCCCGAATGGCTATGATACCAATAGGTGCCAGCCTGGACGATGGGGAACTCATAGACAAAGGTCGACTTGGGCTTGATGCCGGGGAAGCTGATGCCGGGCACGCCGTCGAACTGGAACGGCAAAAGCAGGCCGTGCCAGTGGATCGAGCTGTCTTCCTCGAGATCGTTGATCACCGACAGGCGGACGTTTTGGCCCTGACGCAGACGGATGAGGGGCGCAGGCACAGTGCCATTGATGCCGATGGCATGGCTTTGTCGGCCGTCGATCATCATCATCTGATGCGCGATCTTGAGCGTGATATCGTTCCCGCTGACCGTTGGCAGTGGCTTGGCAATCCCGGACGAAATGGGTTGAGCCCATGCCGGCAGCCATGCCGACAATGCGAGGCCACCGCCGGCCAGCGCAGCGCCGCGGAAAAGGTCGCGGCGGTTCAATCCGGGGGACATAATATCTCCTTGTTCAACGTGCAGCACTTTGGGTCTGAAAAGACGCTTAAGCGCGGTATCTCTTTATCCTTACGCGCGAGCAGCGCGCACCCCTCATTCCTCAGCGAGTATTTCTGCGAGGCGCGCGCGCGCGCGATACAGGCGCGTCTCCACAGCCTTGCTACTGACGGAAAGCGCTTTGGCGGCCTCTGATTGACTGAGCCCTTCGACGGTCCTGAGCATCAGGACTTCACGCAACGTGGCAGGCAATGCGCTGATCGCCGCCGACAGTCGCTCCACCTCTATTTTCGATTCAGCACTGGCATGTGCGGAGGGTGCGTCATCCGGCACTTGCTCAATCTCATCATCCGACGGCGCGGAGCCAAATGTGAAGAGCTGCCGCACCCTCTGGCGGCGGCGGCAATCGCGACATTTGTTAATCGCGATCCGGGATAGCCAGGCGCGCAACGGACGCGCACCATCATATTTCCGCAGATGGCTGAACGCGGATACAAAGCAGTCCTGCGTGAGATCAAGTGCTTCCTCGGCATTCCCGACCAGGCCGCGCACCAGTCGAAATATCGCTGTCTGGTGCCGACGCATAATCTCGGCGAAAGCCGACTGCCGACCGGCAAGCGTCAGTGCCGCTAGTTCACCGTCCGAACACGCCTGGAGATCCAGACTCACCGTGCATCGTCGGTGAGCGCATGAACCACCGCCTGATCGAAGGTCTTGGCCTGATCGGGGCGAAGGATTTGCCGCATGGCGAAGATGTGCCCGAGCGTTTCCTTTTGCAGTTCGCCCATTGCCTGATGCGACTGATCGACGGCCGCGGTCACACGCGGCCCTTCGCCATGTTCGACCTCGATCGCGGCTGCGAGACGCGCATTGTCCGATCGCAGTTCAAGCTCCAGCGCGCGCCGACGCACGGCGAAACCCTGCTCTAGCAGCTCGATCTTGGCCTTCTGACGATCATCCAGATCGAGCTTGCTGTGCAAGACATCGTGGAGCTCGACGCCGGCTGCCTTGGGCTGCGGGAAAAAGTAGCGGCCCAGGAACACGCCCGCAACCGCCGATGCAAAGGCGACGATGGCGACGAGGAGGAGCAATTTGGGCTTCATTGAGAACCTACCAGCAGCGTCGAAGGGGCAAGCGGATTTGATGGCCCGAAAGGCGATAGCGTGACCGACGCCTCGGCACGCGGCGTAAAGCCATTGCTGGCGATACCCAGCAGTACCGCTCCGAAAGCCGCGACCGCACCGAGACGGAATTGAGACGCGGTCGAAACCTGCGGCAATGCCGCTATGCGTCGGAACACAGCATCCTCCAGACCAATCAGCCCCGGATGCGTCGGTTCGTTGCGTAAGCGGCTCAGCAGCCGGTCCAGGTCGGTATCCATCGAAAAGTCCAATCCTCAATCAATCCGGGGCAACGGCCCAGGACGTGTTCTTTACTTTCCCCTCTATCAGCCTGTCCGCCAAAGCATCGCACATAGCGGGCAGATCTGAGCAACAGCGACGGAGCAGCCGCAACGCTATGGCGCCGTCTTCGTCATGCCGGGCATATCCTTCATCATCGCGTCATGGTCTTCGGGCGCACTGGCTATTGCCGCCTGATATTGGGCGGGTGACATACGCGGAAGTTGCCTTACGAAAGCCACCATATCCCAGATCAGTTCGTCGCTATGGGTCTTACCCCAAGCTGGCATCGCGGTCAGCTTGACTCCATGCTTGATGATCCAGAATTGCTCCTTTGGCGATCTTTGCTCCTCGCGGGAAAGCTCCGGCGCCCTCGGATAGAGTCCCTGGCTGATTTCGGACTTTTCCAGTCCTGGCCCGAGATGGCAGCCGCTGCACATCTCGGTGTAGAGCCCCGCCCCGCTCTGCAGCCGCTTCACGTCCCCAAGGTTGGCCGGGACATTCACATCACGAGATCGCACGGCGATGGAACGATCTCGGAGCTGCTCGATCAGCCAATAGACCGGTTTGGTGTGCGGCGAATCCGCCCCGATGTCATAGGCACCCACATAGACGACGATCCCCGCTAGCGCGCCGCCGACCAGCGCTGTCGCAGCGATAAAACCTACACTTGGAAAGTGCCTGCGCAGCCAAGTCGTCCTAGCATTCTCCATAGCTTCCTCCCGAGCGGCAGCGTCCCTTGGATCCGGGTGGTTCTCACACCCATCCAATTGTCCATACGCACTGCAAGCTTCGATCCCTCATCTGTCGCGCAGATCTCATTCGCAAATCCCGCCGGGGTTCTGATTTGCAGAATTCTTGCGCGCCTGATGAGGGGTGGCGCCGCGTGGTGCGTAATTCGATGTGTCGGCAGTCTCGCCGCCCATGGAGAAATCGATGTTTCGTAAAACAATCTTTGCCGTCGCCATGGCGGCGTCTGTCCTCACCGCTACCGCTGCGCAGGCTCACCCTAAGCTCAATGCCGCCACCCCTGCCGCAAATGCCGTGGTCGCCGCCCCGACCAGAATTCAGCTCGTCTTTTCTGAAGCGCTCGTCGCACAATTTTCCGGGCTCGACCTGACGATGACCGAAATGCCAGGCATGAAGATGGCGCCGATGAAGATGAACGGCGTCAAGGCCACCGTGGGCGCCGATGGCAAGACGCTCGTCGCGACGCTTGCCAAGCCGTTGCCGGTTGGAACCTACAAGGTCGACTATCACGTCGTCTCTGCTGACACCCATCGCATCCAGGGCAGCTACACCTTCAAGGTCCAGTAAGACCGTGCCGGACATCATAGCGATCGCAGTGAGGCTGGGACTTTTCCTCGATCTCATGCTCCTCTTCGGGTTGCCGATGTTCGGCCTCTACACGTTGCGCGGGACTGAGCGGGCATCCGGCTCGGTCCTGCGTTTCCGGTCGGTGTTGGCGACAATCGCGCTGGCCGGTATCGTATTATCTATCCTGGGCATGATGGTCCTGGCGGCCTCGATGGGGGGCGTGCCACTCGATCAGGTAGACCGCGCCACGGTCAATCTTCTCATATCGGGCACTGCGATCGGGACGGTCTGGCAGGTACGGGTCGCGGCCCTCCTGCTCGTGCTCTATTTTTCCATCGTCGGTTGGCGGCGTCCCGCTTTCGCCCTGTGGTCGCTGTCAGCGACCGCCGCTGTCGCTCTGGCGACCTTGGCCTGGACGGGGCATGGCGCTGCCGACGAAGGCTTGCGGGGATGGGTCCATCTTGGTGCCGATATCATCCATCTCTGGGCAGCTGGCATCTGGGTAGGCGCGTTGTTCGCGCTTTGCCTCCTCGTTTTCCGCCCTGCCGCGCGCATGGCGGTGGATCACATTCACCTCTCGCACCGCGCGCTGGATGGATTTGCGAAGGTCGGATCGGTGGTCGTGGCGCTGCTTATCGTGTCGGGTTTGATCAATAGTTGGATACTGATCGGCCCCTCCAATCTGGGATCAATGTTTACCAGCCTCTATGGCCTGCTGCTGGTGGCAAAGCTGCTGCTGTTCGGCTTGATGCTGTTGCTGGCGGCGGCCAATCGCTACTTTCTGACGCCGTCGCTCGCGGCGGCGATCGAGACAGGCAACACCTCCTCGGCGATAGGGTCGCTCCGCCGCAGCCTCGCAATCGAGACCGGCTGCGCCGTTACCATTCTTATCTTAGTTGCCTGGTTGGGGCTGTTGGCGCCACCTGCCTCCGGGATGTAAAAGGCATCAAGGCAGCGCGCGCGATATCGCCTTGATCGCCTTTAGACCCGAGCCAAACCGGGAAATCGCCTCCTTGTGCCGTTCGAGCTCGCCATAGGGAAGATAGGCGATTTCGAGGTCCGCGATCCGGTTGAACGCGGGCCTTGCGATTTGCGCGCGGACTTCGCTTTCGCGAGCGTCAGGAGCGACAAGAAACAATCCGGCTGTCGCGTGAAGATCGCTGCCGCTCAGCGCAAGGTCCAGCATCCGGACGATACCCGAATAGATGGAGGTCGAATGTTCGACTTCGAAGGCTGCCGCGACCCGGTCGCCGCCTTGCTCCAGCCACAAAACATCGATGAGGCGGATCGCATCCGCTCCCGTCGATGTCGAAATGGAAGTTGGCAGGCTCTCGAGGCACCCCTCCCCCAAGCGCACCCCGTCATGCAGCCGTCCCCGGTCATTGGATGCGATCCAGATGTCATACCCCAGCGCTAGACCGATATCGCGCAGCCACGCCTGGATTTCCGAATGGGTGCGGTCACTCTCGCCCTGCTTTTGCAGCGCTTTGTTGAGGGTTTGAGCTTCGGCCCGGGCTTGCTCGAGGCGCGCGGCCCAGGATCTTAGAGTCTGGTCTTCCTCGTCGCGCGGGGGCGCGGGATAGCGGCCCGAGCCGATGTCGAACAGAAGGCCACCAATGGCGCCCAGATCGTTCGACAGCAGATCGCGAAAACGCTCGTTCAGGTCGAGCACGCCCGAGCGCATTGCGAGAAAATGCTGCCAGCTTCCGAGCTTCACCTTGCCGCCGGTCAGCTTGTTATAGCCGTTGACGATCGCCGTGTTGAACGGCGGCACGAGGGTTGGATGCAGGAAATAGAGGAGGTTGGCCACCGCTGGCCCCAGCCCTTTGATGTTCAGACGATCAATCGTGTGAATACCTGCGATGATCTCTTCCGCGGTGTCGCAACAGGCGCAATGGTCCAGCAATCGTCCAAACGCGCGTTGGTTCGCCGGGTTTTCATAGATGTCGGGAATGCGCAATTTGGGCTTCCAGAGAAACGCATGGTCCGCGCCCTTGAAGATCTGCCTCTGCTCGGCGACTGAATGAACGACCGTCTCCAGAGAAGAACCGCGATAGGCCACGCCAAACCGACCGGCTTCGATCTCAGCAACCACCTGAGCCAGACCACGCCTGATCGAGCGAAAGTTCTTGATGCGCTCATCCCAAAGAAACCAGCTCTGGTACGTCGCGTTCGGGTCTTCCTTCCATCGCTGGATCAGTTGCCGCGCCAGCAATTCAAACTCCGCCAAACCCCGCTCCCCTTTCGCGCCGATCCTCTCCGACGCTAGCACTCCGTCCCGTATTCGACCAGTTTTTGCGTGGTCGCCCCGAATGAAAATCGGTCCTCATTATTTGATATCGTCCGGAATATGCGTCAGCAGGTCACGGGTATAGTCGATCAGGAGATCGCCAGCGGTTGCCCCGTAAAGCGCGGGGAACAAGATGAACGTCAGGAGCTTGGGGACGAAGCTCACGGTCTGTTCGTTGATCGATGTAGCAGCCTGGATCATTGAGATAATCAGCCCCACCACCAACATGATTATCAGCGGGGGGCCAGCGACGATCATGATCACCCAAAGCGCCTGGCCCATCGAGGCCGAGAAAGGGCTGTAGGTCTCCATTGCTCCCACCCGACTATGATGCTGACGCCCCTGCCCGTGATGCTGCAACCTTTGTTGCGGGGCGAGCGACACGGAGCGCGATCGGTTGATTCCAATCCGTCTTCCCCACATCCGCTCGCCCCGGCGCCACGCTGCGACCCGTGGGCACCTCGGCTGTCCATCCTGCCAGGCGATGGGCTTCATCTCAATTTACGCAGCGCTGGCGTTTACCCCTCACGACCCGATCTTTTTTTGGAAGAGCGTGTCTCTGTTCGAGGGAAGAGGCATCGTACCGCGTAATATCAGTGACGGCCGAGGTCAGCGAAAGGCTCGCATGTACGATTGCGTCATCATAGGCGGTGGCCCGGCAGGGCTGACAGCAGCCACCTATCTGGGCCGGTTTCTGCGTTCTACGCTGGTCATCGATGCCGGCGACGGCCGCGCGTCCTCCATTCCAGCCACGCACAACCTGATGGGTTTTCCAGACGGCATATCGGGCGACGATCTGCTGTCGCGGATGCGCCGGCATGCCCTGCGTTACGGCGCGAAGCTCTCCGATGGTTTAGCCAATGGGATTGTACAGACCCGGACGGGCTTCCTGGTCACTACAGGTGTCGAGGCCGTCAATACCCGCACGATATTGCTTGCCCAAGGCGTGAGAAATCATCGTCCGCGAATGGCGCTGGAAACGCATGATCGAGGCCTCGTGCAAGGTCTGATACGCTATTGCCCGATCTGTGACGGCTATGAGGTACGCGGCAAGCGGGTGGCCGTGCTGGGGTGCTCAGACCATGGCGCCGCCGAGTCTGTGTTCGTGCGGCACTATAGCGACACCGTCACCTTGCTCGCGCAGGACGGCTCGCAACTGTCGGAGGCCGAAGAGGCAGATCTGGCTCGAAGCGGTATCGCGGTCGAACGCGCCCCTGTCCGAGATTTGTCGATCGATGGAAAGGATCTGATCGCTCAATTGACCGATGGCCGATCGCTTCGCTTCGACACCCTTTATGTTGCCCTCGGAACCTCCCCTCGCTCGGAACTCGCGCACATGGCCGGTGCGAAACTGGACCAGGCAGGGTGCATTGTCGTCGACGAGCATCAACAAACGACGGTCAGCGGCCTGTTCGCTGCTGGCGACATGGTCGAAGGGCTGGATCAAATTGCTGTTGCGGCCGGTCAGGCCGCCAAGGCTGCAACGGCGATCCACAATCTGTTGCCCGGCTGAGACGCCAGCGCAGAATCAGCCATCAAAAATATATGCATGTCGGGCTTGACCCTGACACGATGTCAGACCCCAGATTGCATTTCGTCGATAAGGAGACGAGCCTGTGACTGATCCTGTTCCAGCTAGCAATTCGGGCGCCCATAGCTGCTGCGCCGGCAAGCACGGTGGCGGCACGGACGTGAAAACGGTCAAAGATCCGGTTTGCGGGATGATGGTTGATCCGACGGGAACGTCACATCATGCCTCGCATGACGGCGAGGACTATCATTTCTGCAGCGCGGGTTGCCGCACGAAGTTTGTCGCTGACCCGGAGCGCTACCTGTCCGAGGGTGAGAAGGAGGCGGCAACCGCTCAACCGGGCGCAATCTGGACCTGCCCCATGCACCCGGAGGTCCGCCAGGATCATCCCGGGCCATGCCCGATCTGCGGCATGGCCCTTGAGCCGGAACTTGTGACGGCAGACACTGGGCCGAGCGGTGAACTTCTGGATATGTCCCGGCGTTTCTGGATCGCCTTGCTGCTCACCATCCCGGTGTTTGTCCTGGAGATGGGCAGCCACCTCTTCCCGGCGCTGCACAATCTTGTACCGCCCCAACTATCTGGTTGGCTTCAGTTTGCGCTGGCTACCCCGGTCGTGCTCTGGGCGGGTTGGCCATTCTTTGAACGTGGGTGGGCGTCCGTGCGGACACGGAACCTCAATATGTTCACCCTGATCGCGATGGGCACGGGCGTGGCCTGGGCCTACAGCGTGGTGGCAACCATCGCCCCGTCGGTATTCCCGGCAGCGTTTCGGATGATGGACGGGACGGTCGCGATCTATTTCGAAGCCGCCGCCGTCATTACCGTGCTCGTGCTGCTGGGGCAGGTGCTCGAGCTGCGCGCCCGCGAGCGGACTTCGGGCGCAATTAAGGCGCTACTCAACCTCGCGCCCAAGACCGCGCGCCGCATTGGCGCCGACGGGGATGATGAGGAGGTCTCGCTCGAGCAGGTGGCCGTCGGTGATCGTCTCCGTGTGCGGCCCGGCGAAAAAGTACCCGTCGATGGCAAGGTCGAAGACGGCCGATCCTCGCTCGACGAGTCGATGGTGACGGGCGAGTCGATGCCGGTCACAAAGGCGCTGGGCGATGCGGTCATCGGCGGAACGATCAACCAAAGCGGCGCCCTCGTCATTCGCGCGGAGAAGGTCGGACGCGACACGATGTTGGCGCGTATTGTCCAGATGGTCGCTGACGCCCAGCGTTCGCGGGCACCCATCCAGCGCCTGGCCGATCAGGTCGCGGGATGGTTCGTGCCCGCGGTCCTGCTGATCGCGCTCATTGCCTTTGGCGTGTGGGGAATCTGGGGACCAGAGCCGCGTCTGGCCCATGGCCTGATCGCCGCTGTCGCTGTCCTCATCATCGCCTGCCCCTGCGCCTTGGGGCTGGCGACGCCGATGTCGATCATGGTCGGCATCGGCCGGGGTGCAGGGCTCGGCGTGCTGATCAAGAATGCCGAAGCGCTGGAGCGGATGGAGAAGATCGACACACTGGTCGTCGACAAGACCGGCACGCTGACCGAGGGCCGGCCGTCGGTTACCCGCATCGTTCCCGCGACAAGCTATGAGGAGACCGAGCTGCTGCGGCTTGCCGCCGGCGTGGAGCGGGCATCGGAACATCCGCTGGCGCTGGCCGTGGTCGCCGCCGCCAAGGATAGGGGGATTGCGCTCCCCGAGGTCACCGACTTTGATTCCCCAACCGGCAAGGGAGCGATCGGCACGGTCGATGGCAAGCGCATCACGCTGGGCAATGCCGGCTTCCTGTCAGAAAACGGGATCGAGGTTCGCGCCCTTGAGCCGCAGGCGGATGAGCTGCGCCAAGACGGCGCGACCGCCATCTTCATCGGGATCGACGGACAGGCCGCCGGCATCCTTGCCATTGCCGATGCAATCAAAGAAACGACGGCTGAGGCTATCGCGGCGCTTCGCAAGGAGGGCATCCGGGTTGTCATGCTGACGGGCGACAATCGCACAACAGCACAAGCGGTCGGGCGGAAACTTGGAATCGATGATGTCGAAGCCGAAGTGTTGCCGGATCAGAAAAGCGATGTGGTCTCGCGATTGAAAGCTGAGGGGCGCATCGTGGCCATGGCAGGCGACGGAGTTAATGACGCGCCCGCGCTCGCCGTCGCCGATGTCGGCATTGCGATGGGCTCGGGCACCGATGTCGCAATCGAAAGCGCCGGCGTCACCCTGCTGAAGGGCGACTTGAACGGCATCGTTCGTGCGCGCCGTTTGAGCGAAGCAACGATGTCCAACATCCGCCAGAACCTGTTCTTCGCTTTCATCTACAACGCTGCCGGGGTCCCGATCGCTGCGGGGCTGCTCTACCCGATCTTCGGCATCCTGCTCTCGCCGATCATCGCGGCGGCCGCGATGGCACTGTCCTCCGTCAGCGTCGTGACGAACGCATTGCGGCTCAACCGGGTGGAATTGTGAACATCGGCGCGGCATCGGACGCGAGCGGGGTCTCTCAGCGGATGATCCGCCATTACGAGAAAATCGGCCTGATCCCGTCGGCGGCGCGGCGGGATAGTGGGTATCGCGACTACTCGGATGCCGATGTGCATCGACTTCGGTTCATAGCCAATGCCCGCGACCTCGGCTTTCCAATCGAAGAAATCCGAAAGCTGCTTGATCTATGGTCCGATCGGGCCCGCGCCAGTGCCGAGGTCAAGGCACTGGCAGAGTCCCGCGCAGCCGACCTTGGCCGCAAGGCGGACGCGCTTAATGCGATGCGAGCAGCGCTGATGGATCTGGCGAGGAGCTGTCACGGTAACAATCGGCCGGAATGTCCGATCCTGACGCATCTGGAATCTTGAATCTAGTCTTCGCGCGGGGCCTTCGCGCTCATTTCTGCAACTCGCGACCCGCCAGTTTCGCGAGCCGGCGCGGAAGATCGGCAGCAATCTTGCGTTGCTGTTGAGGCTGCGCCTTCTTCCATGCCCGGCATTCGGGTTTGGACCTACCGCACCCTCGACACCACCCGGTCGTGCCATCGAAACGGCACAGGTCTATGCACGGCGACTTAACAGCAACCTCGTCAGTGGCATTCGACTGTTAGGTGCTTCAACTCATGGACCGGCACGAGCCGGTCGCGGATCACGCCTGCATTGATCCCCGCACTGCCGACCACTCCGACGATGGCGGCATGGGCCTCGGGACCGACACGCCAGACATGCAGATCGGCAATACGCACATCGCCTGGCCCTTCAACGAGATCCTGTATTTCCTCGGCAACATGGCTGTCGGTCGAGTCGAGGAGGACTGAGGCGGTATCTCGCATCAGGCTCCAGGACCAGCGGGCGATTACGACGGCTCCCACGATCCCCATGACGGGGTCCATCCACACCCAGCCAAGGTAGCGGCCTGCCAGAAGGGCCGCGATTGCCAATACCGATGTGAGAGCGTCGGCGAGGACATGCACATACGCCGAGCGGAGATTGTTGTCGCCGCCATGGGCATGATGGTCGTGGGCATGATCGTCATGCCCATGATGGTGGTGGTGGCTGCCCGACAGCAGGAAGGCGCTGAGGATATTCACGCCAAGCCCAACGACGGCAATCAGGGTCGCCTCGCCGAAGGCAACCTTTATGGGCTCGAACAGCCGAAGGATCGATTCAATCCCGATCCCCAGGGCGATCAGGCCCAGCACCAGCGCCGAGGCGAAGCCCGCCAAGTCGCCGACCTTGCCTGTTCCGAAGCTGAACCGCCGGTTCGATGCATGCTGCTTGGCATAGGCATAAGCAATCGCTGCGACACTCAACGCGCCAGCATGCGTTGCCATATGGAAGCCATCGGCCAGCAGCGCCATCGATCCGGTGACATAGCCGGCGAAAATCTCGCCGATCATCATCACAGCCGTCAGCACCACCACCCACAGCGTCCGACGAGCGTTGTCGTCGTGAGAGGCCCCCAGATACACATGGTCGTGCACAAAGGCGTCAATATCGCGGGACGTCGTCATGATCTCAGCCTTATTTCGCGTAGCGGCGTATGACCGCGATCAATTCGTCTGCTCCCGCGGCACGATCTTCGGCCGTGAGGTCGGGGTCCGCCACATGGGCTCGGACATGCTCTTCAATAATCTCGTCCATCAGCCCGTTCATGGCGCCGCGCGCCGCTGCAACGAGATGCAGAGTCGTCGTGCAATCGGCGTTGGCGGTCAGCGCTTTCTCGATCGCCGTGACCTGCCCGGCGATACGTCGCACGCGCTTCAGGAGCTCATCACTGCCTTCGGTCAAATGTCCCATAGCATACCCCCCTACCCTATCTCGTTGGTGATAGCCAGAGCAGTCTCAGGCCCCCGAGCCGCCTAGGCGAGTTCGCGATTGGACAGATAGTCGGCTTACCAGTCAGGCCAATTTATTGAGCAAACGCCCGGCTGCGCCCGCCTCGGCAGCAAGATTGCGATTGTAGGCAAGCGGCATGCGCGGGCTCTTCCAGCGCAGCGCATCCATGATTCCGGCGAGATCCTCGCCGCTTGCGAACAGGTCCTGGTTGAGCCCCACGCGTGTCGAATGCGCGCTGACCCCCTTGAGCAGTCGCGCGAGATCGTCGGCGGTGAGATCGCTCAGAGCCCCGCGATCGAACGCCCGCTGGATGATCGACCGGTAGATCGGTCCGATCGACCCGGGATGCAGGGCAACACTGCCGACATCAAACTCCAACCGGGCCGGCACCGCCGGCTTAGAGAGCGTCTTGCGTAGATCCCAGGTTTCGCGGCTTGAGATACTATCGATTCGACGCCCCTTCACCGCTGCTCGCGCCTTGTAGCGCCGCACCTGGACGCGGCGAAACAGCGGACCAGAGGATATCCCTGCGGATTGCGTCCAGGCCGCAATCGCGCGCACCGAGCGCGGCGACAGGTACGCGGTCGCCCCCTCCCCTTCCTGGTCGCCCTTGCTGCGCTGTATCGTGAGAAGCCGCGCCTCGGGATCGAGCGCCTCGACAATGTGCTCAACCGCGATCGCCACCAACTCGGAGGCGCGCAGCCCCGTATCAGGGGGCACCTCAAGGTTCGTTCGCCAGACAACGCTAAGCCGGAGATGTCTCTGAAACTCTGCAATAACCTTTTTGCATGCCTGCCCCATTGCGCGGGTCTAGCCTGACCGATTGGGGGGTCATTCCGACTCAGGCGGGGTACAACATGGCGCGGCGCAATTTACTGACGCGGGAAGAGCGCGAGCGGCTATTCCTACCAAGAACCGACCACTTCTCGATCATCAGGAACTACACGCTGACGGTCGAAGACCTGGATATCATCGGAAAGCGACGAGGCCCCGTTAATCGGCTCGGTATTGCTGCTCACCTTGCCTTACTGCGGCATCCTGGGTTTGGGCTGCGCACGAACTCGGACACCCCCGATGCTATACTCAACTACCTGTCTGCGCAGCTTGGCGTCGCTCCGGGCACATACGGTGCCTATGGCCAACGTCCGCAAACGCGAACCGACCACAGCTCAATTGCCGCTGATTACCTCGGTCTTAGGCCGTTCACACGCGCGGATGTTGCCCACGCTATTGAACTTGCAGCCCGTGCAGCCATGCGCAGTGACCGCGGAGAAACAATTGCCAGATCCTTGATGGATAACCTGAAGGCGGAGCGCTTTATTCTGCCCCCGCCCGACACCCTCGAGCGGGCCGGGCTTGCCGGGAGAGCACGCGCTCGTAAGCGCGCAGCATCGGAAATCGTCGCCGAACTGGGCGGCAGTACATTGGAGTTGCTCGACGCACTCCTGATCAATGACCCAGCCCTTGGTATGACGCCGCTGGCTTGGTTGCGGGATATGCCCGGATCTCCGTCAACCAAGAACATGAATGCGCTTCTCAAGCGGCTGCGGTTCATACGTGATCTCGGGATTGAACCGGCAATCAGCCTAGCAACCACGGGCTTCCGCTTTGGCCAATTCGTGCGCGAGGGCAGCGTCGCTCCGCCGTTTCTGTTGGCCGACTATTCCCACAATCGCCGCAGAGCGACGCTGGCAGCCGCGGTCGTCAATCTCGAGGTCAAGCTTGCAGATGCCGCAATCCTGATGTTCGAGCGCCTCATTGGCGGGCTGTTCACCCGAGCCAAGCGTGGCCAGGAACGCCGCTATCAGGACACAGCACCTTCGGTCGGCAAGCTCATGCGACTGTTTGGTGCAACGATCGCGGCGCTGGATATGGCAGAGGAAACTGGCGGCGATCCGCTGGTCCTGGTCGATGAGATGGTGGGCTGGCATCGCCTGATGGCAGCCCGTCCGCACGTCGATGCCTTGGCGGATCTCGCTCAGGAGGACACTCTGGTTCTTGCAACCGAGCGATACGCTACACTGCGCCGGTTCTCCCGCAACTTCCTCGACACATTCACGTTCAAGGCCTCGGGCAGCGGGACCAACCTGCTCTCCGCTCTCGATCTCCTCAAGCAGGCCAACGGCAGTTGGGGTACGCAGTTGCCAGCAAACCCGCCGATGCCCTTTTCCAATCGGCATTGGTCCAAATTGATAATGGAGGGAGGAAAGGTCAGCCGTCCGCGCTACGAGACGGCCGTGCTGGCGACACTTCGAGATAAACTGCGAGCGGGCGATGTCTGGGTCGAAGGAACGCGGGCTTACCAGCGTTTCGACGCCTATCTGCTCCCCCGCAAGGCCGCACAATCGGCAATCTCCGAACTGCCGATCAACGTGAATTCCGGAGAGTATCTGGCTCATAAGAGCGCCGAACTTGATCGGCGATTGCGTCACTTCGCGCATCAGCTGCGGACCGGCCGCTTGCCTGGCGTGACGCTCGTTCGCGAAAAGCTGAAAGTCGTTCCGCTGCAAGCGGCGACTCCACCAGAAGCGGAAGCTCTTGACCGCAAACTCGATGCCCTACTCCCGCGCGTCCGAATTACCGAACTCCTGCTCGAAGTCGCTGAACGTACCGGATTTCTCTCTGCATTTCGGGATGTCCGCTCGGGCAAGGAGCACGATAAGCCCGCTGCCGTGC
This sequence comes from Sphingobium limneticum, assembly GCF_008710165.1. Lineage (NCBI taxonomy): Bacteria > Pseudomonadati > Pseudomonadota > Alphaproteobacteria > Sphingomonadales > Sphingobiaceae > Sphingobium > Sphingobium limneticum. The sequence continues at coordinate 28,173 of NZ_VYQA01000029.1, forward strand.
TCGCCGCCATTCTGGCGGATGGTACGAATCTCGGCGTCGAACGCATGGCCAACGCCAGCCAGGGCGTCACATATGCGCAGCTCGCCTGGACCCAGAACTGGTATATCTCGCCCGATAACTACGAGGCTGCTCTGGCCCAGATTGTGCGCGAACATCACCGCCTCCCGTTCGCGCGAAACTGGGGCGAAGGTGTCAGTGCATCATCCGACGGCCAGTTCTTCCGCACCGGCCGGATCCGATCGGGCGCAGCCGAGATCAACGCAAAATACGGTCACGAGCCAGGTATCAAAATTTACTCGCACCTTTCCGACCATTTTGCCTCGTTCAGTTCGCGCATCATGTCTGCCACCGCAAACGAAGCCCCATACGTGCTCGACGGCCTGATGCTAGGGGCCCGCGAATTGCCTCTGAAGGAGCTGTATACCGATACCGGCGGTGCGTCGGATCACGTCTTTGGCCTGTGCCACCTGCTCGGGTTCCGTTTCGTCCCTCGAATGCGTGATCTTGCAGACCGGCGGCTCGGAACCATCGTATCCGGTGCAAACTACAAAGGCATCGAATGTCTGTTCGGCCAGGCGATCAAGGTCGGCACCATTGAGGCAGAGTGGGATGATCTCGTCCGAATGGCCGCCTCAATTCGGGAAGGAACTGTTGCTCCATCTATCATCCTGCGCAAGCTTTCCGCCTATCGCCGGCAGAACAAGCTTGACCTTGCCCTTCGCGAACTTGGCCGCATCGAGCGGACGTTGTTCACGCTCGACTGGCTGGAACAGCCGGATTTGCGCCGCGCCTGCCAAGCCGGATTGAACAAGGGAGAGGCCCGGCACGCTCTGGCAGACGCCGTCTACACCAACCGCCACGGCCGGTTCACCGATCGAACTCTTGAGAACCAGCAATACCGCGCATCTGGGCTCAACTTGCTCATCGCCGCCATTGCATACTGGAATGCCCTCTATCTCGGCCGGGCCGCCGATCACCTGCGGTACTCGGGAATTGAGATCGACGAAACACTGCTAGCGCACGTCTCACCTCTGGGTTGGTCGCATATCGGCCTCACAGGTGACTACCTTTGGGAAGATGCATCTTTCAGCGGCAACCGCGGGTACCGAGCACTCCACGACCCGAACGGCAGACTTCGGCTCGTCGCCTAGGATGTTCTCAGTATTTCCAGCTTAGCGTTGTCTGGCGAACAAATCTTGAGGTGAGGCCTCGTAGGCTTCGGTCGCGTCCGTCAATGTGGTGTAAAATCGGGTGTGGCCACTGGGCTGCATTTTCAGGCGGCCTTGGGTGTAATCTGTAGCGGCTGTGCCTCCTCGATCATTGGTGTGGCAAGGGCGGCCATGCCCTCGATCTGCATGTAGCGGTGCT